>JBJTGE010000193.1:0-15280 GCA_046093785.1 Spartobacteria bacterium | reverse complement strand
CGCGAGTTGCTCCAAGTTTGCCAAAGTTGAGAAAAGTTTTTGATAACTGCCGAAGGTCTTTGCTCCAGATTTCTTCTTCTGAGAGCGCTCCACGAAAATTCGCCAATAAGTGCCAATAAAAAGGGGAAAAATTGTGGTTTTCCGTGCATCGCGGCACATCGCGATTCAAGACACAAAAAAACCCGCAGAGCATGATTTGATGCGGGTTTGCGGTCTTTGAGGGGGAAGTGGGTTGGGAGGGACTCGAACCCTCAACCAACGCCTTAAAAGGGCGCTGCTCTACCATTGAGCTACCAACCCGGTGGAGGCGTGGAAACATAGTGTCAATCGTCGCGGTTGCAATCCTGAAAATCATAAAAAATTCGGGGGCGGGTTTTGCACTGGGGGCGTTTTCAAAATTCTTGAACGCGTCGGGCGTGGAGTCCATGGTTCCGCCCTGCCTTGAAATCTTCTACTGCCCACTTGCACAAACCAACCCACGAATGCGGCGTCTTTGCGGTCTTTAACCACCCGGATGCTGCGATGCTCAGCTACTACGGTCTCTTTGCTCTCCAACACAGGGGTCAGGAGAGCGCTGGAATTGTTTCAGCGGAGCCTGGAGCGGCTTCTTTCAATACTCACAAGGGGATGGGGCTGGTGTCGCAGGTTTTCCATTCGCGTGATCTCGACAAGTTGAAGGGCAATCGCGCGATCGGGCATGTGCGCTACTCCACGACGGGTTCGAGCAATTTGAAAAATGCGCAACCTTTCGTGGTGGACACGGCGCGCGGGCGGCTTGCCATCGCCCACAACGGAAACTTGGTCAACGCAGCCGCACTGCGTGCCGAACTCGAGGAGAAGGGGTCGATTTTTCAAACAACGGTGGACAGCGAGATCGTTCTGCATCTGCTGGCCCAACCCACAACAAATGGCGGCGGCATTGCGTCCTTGCGCCGCCTCGAGGGAGCGTTCTCGATCGTTTTGATGGGCGAGCGCGAGATCATCGGCTTCCGCGACCCGCATGGTTTTCGCCCGCTCTGTCTGGGAAAACTCGACGGGGCCTATGTGCTGGCATCCGAGAGTTGCGCGTTTGATTTGATCCATGCGGAGTTCATTCGCGATGTCGAACCCGGCGAGGTTTTGATCATCGATGAGAATGGTCTGCGCAGCGAGTGGCCGTTTCCCAAGCACAGGACTTCCTTTTGTATTTTCGAGCATGTTTATTTTGCCCGGCCCGACAGCAACATCGGCGGAACCAATGTGAGTATGGCCCGCGTGAACATGGGGCGCGAGTTGGCGCGGCTTCATCCGGTGGAAGCCGACCTGGTGGTGCCGGTGCCGGATTCCGGTATCTTTGCGGCGCTGGGTTTTTCGGAGGAGACGGGCATTCCCTACTACCCCGCCTTTGTCAGGAATCACTACATCGGCCGCACCTTCATTCAGCCCACGCAAATGATCCGTGACTTCAATGTGAGGGTGAAGCTCAACCTCATCCGTTCGGCCGTGGAAGGGAAGCGTGTGGTGGTGGTCGATGATTCCATTGTTCGTGGCACGACCGCCCGCTCGCGCGTGGTGAACCTTCGTGAGAATGGCGCGAAGGAAGTGCACATGCGGATCAGTTGCCCGCCGCACAAGCACGCCTGCTACTATGGCATTGATTTTCCAGACCCCGAGAAGCTTCTCGCGAACCAATGCACGGCGGAGGAAATCCGCAAATATCTTGGCGCTGATTCCATCGGCTACCTCGATGTGGATGGCATGGTGCGTTCCACCGGCCAACCGGCGAATAATTTCTGCATGGCCTGCTTCAATGGCGACTACCCGGTCGCCTTCGATGAAAAATTCGACAAACTGATTATGGAAAAACGGGCCGTCAAAGCCCGTCTTCTCGAACCTCCCTCTGAACGACTGCTTTGAAAACTCCACGCAAACAAAAAGCCTACGCCGCCGCCGGGGTCGATGTGGACCTCGGCAACACAGTCAAAAAAGGAATCCACGCCCTCGTCAGCGCCACGCACGGCCCTGAAGTGCTCGGAAAAATCGGGGGATTCGGAGGTCTCTTCCGCCCGGATTTTCGCGGAATGAAAGATCCCGTCCTTGTCTCCAGCGTCGATGGCGTCGGCACGAAACTCAAAATCGCCTTTGCCACGAATCGCCATGACACCATCGGTCAGGATCTCGTGAACCATTGCATCAATGACATCGCCGTCATCGGTGCGCGGCCGCTCTTCTTCCTCGATTATATCGGAGGCGAAAAGCTCGATCCTGTGGTGTTTCGTCAGATTCTCAAAGGCTTCGCCAAAGCCTGCAAAGAAGGGGGATGCGCCCTCATCGGCGGCGAGACCGCTCAGATGCCAGGCATGTATCAAAGCGGGGAATACGATGTCGCGGGCACGATTGTCGGTGTGGTCGATAGGCCAAAAATGCTCGACGGCTCGAAAATCAAAGTCGGCGATGTGATTATCGGTCTAAAGGGAAATGGTCTCCACACGAACGGCTACTCTCTCGCTCGCAAGGTGCTTCTTGAGAAGCTGCGACTGCCTTTGGACAAGCCTGCGCCTGGCATGAGCATTTCGCTCGGCAAAGAACTCTTGAAGGTGCATCCGAACTACCAACCGCTTATGGCTTCCTTGCCCCAAGGCATTCTCCACGGCGCGGCGCATATCACCGGCGGCGGCTTGCTGGACAATCTCCCGCGGGTTCTTCCCGAGGGCTGTAGAGCCTCGATCGACAAGGCTGCATGGAAAGTGCCAACTATCTTCAATCTCATTCAAGACGCAGCGGATATCCCGGATGACGAGATGTTCCAGGTTTTCAACATGGGCATCGGGATGACGCTGGTCGTTCCAGCGAAGCGCGCGGCGGAGGCTTTGAAACTCACGAAGGGCATTCTGATCGGCAAGATCACCGAGGGCCCCCGTGATGTGGTTGTGGCTTGATAAAAGACTTTTGTAGATTGGCAGGATCGGCTTGCGGTGGGTGAGTCGATGCCATTAGGTGTCTGTATGCGCTACTTGGATCCCAAAAACGACCTGACTTTCAAGAAGGTCTTTGGCGGCCATCCCAATCTATTGATCAGTTTTTTGAATGCCCTTCTACCGCTGGAGCCGGGCCGTGAGGTGGTGGAAATCGAATACCTGCCGACCGAGTTGGTTCCCGAGATTCCGGAAGTGAGGAACAGCATTGTCGATGTGCGCTGCCGCGACAGGGAGGGGCGGCATTTCATCGTGGAGATGCAAATGCTGTGGACGGATAGTTTTTTCCGCTGTGTGCTCTTCAACGCCTCGAAGGCGTATGTGAGGCAGATCAGGCCCGGGCCAAAATTCAAATGCCTGCAGCCCGTTTACTCGCTGAACCTCATCAACGCGGTCTTTCGTCCGAGCGCACCGGATTGGTATCACCACTACCGGATTGTGAACATGGCCGACACTGGCGAGCGCATCGATGGATTGGAGTTTGTCTTTGTCGAGTTGCCGAAGTTCACGCCGCAGAGCTTTCCTCAAAAAAAGCTCATGCTTCTTTGGCTGCGTTTCCTGACCGAGGTCGGGGAGGAGACCAAGGAAGTCGACGGGGAGCTCTATCAGCAGGCCGAAGTGAGGGAAGCGATCGACTTGGTGCGCGAGAGTGCCTTTAGCAAAGAGGAACTGGCCGCCTACGAGGATTACTGGGACGGCGTGCGGGTAGAACGCTCGATGATTTCCGACGCCTTGGAAACGGGAGAGGCCAAGGGTCGGAAAACGGGCCATGCCGAAGGCGAACTCCAAGCCCGCAAGGAAATAGCCAAGTCGTTGTTGGCTCAGGGATTTTCTCCCGAGCAGGTCGAAAAAATCACCGGCGTTTCGGAGTAGGCAACTTCCCGTTCAGAGAAGGGAATCCACGAACTTTTCGCGGTCGAATGGGGCGAAGTCCGTTTCCTTTTCGCCCGTGCCGATGAATCTGGTGGGGATGCCGAGTTCGTGCTGGATGGCAATGGCGATGCCGCCTTTGCCGCTGCCGTCGAGTTTTGTGAGGATCACGCCGGTGAGTTCGATGGCTTTGTGGAATTCGCGGGCTTGGACGAGAGCGTTTGATCCGGTGGTGGCGTCCAGAACGATCCACTTCTCATGGGGCGCTGTGGCATCCTGCTTGCCGAGGATGCGAACGACCTTGGCGAGTTCTTGCATGAGGTTGCTTTTCGTGTGCAGGCGGCCTGCCGTGTCGCAGAGGAGGAACTCGATATTGCGGCGGCGGGCGCTGCTCCAGGCATCGTGACAGAGGGCTGCTGCGTCGCCTTGATATTGGCTCCGCATGACTTCGATGCCGAGCTTGGCACCCCAAGCGCAGAGTTGTTCGATGGCTGCCGCGCGAAAGGTGTCTGCCGCCACAAGGAGGCATGAGTGGTTTTGGGATTTCAGCCAGTTTGCCAGCTTCGCGCAGGATGTCGTCTTGCCGGTTCCATTCACGCCGGCGATCAGGATCGTGTGAGGCCCACTCGCCAAGGGAGCCAATGGCGGATTCTCAGAGGGCAGGATTTTGAGAATTTCCTCTCGCAGGACCTGCAGAGCAGTCTCGCCGTTCACCTCGCCGCCGCGCTCCCGCATGGCCTTGATGATAAGCGTGGTCATGGAAACCCCGAAATCCGCGCGAATCAGAGTCTCCTCCAGTTCGTCCCAATCCACCGGCCCGCCGGTGAAGCGGGAGAGAAAATTTTTAAAAAATCCCGCAGCCATAGGTCAGGCGGTAGGAGATTTTTGTTTCCGGATATTGTCCAGAACGCCATTCACAAATTTGCCGGAATCCTCGGTGCTGTATTTCTTGGCGATCTCGATGGCCTCATTGATGGCCACTGGTGCCGGAATATCGGAGCGGAAGAGAATCTCATGGCAGGCGATGCGAAGAACATTGCGATCCACTGCGGAGAGGCGATGGAACTCAAAGTTGCGTGCATTCTTCGCGATGACCTCGTCGATCTCCTCGCGGTGTTGCATCCAACCCTGGAGCAAGTCATCGCAGAAACGCCTGCCGCTCGGGCTGAGGCCACGCATTTCGTAGAATTCCTCGAGGGCCTGATCGCTTTGATCACCCTGCATTTCCCGTTGGTAAAGATATTGCACCGCTGCTTCGCGGGCATCGCGTCGGACTCCCATGGTTAAAGAATCTCCGGCAGTTTGCGGGCAGCGGAAACAGCTGCCCGGGCGGATTCGACTCCGCGGTTGTGTTCAGTGCCCATGCAGCGTGCGCGGGCTTGATCCTCGTTTTTCACCAGAAGCACCTCGTGAATGACAGGAAGTTTGTGTTTGAGCGAGATGTCCAGAAGAGAGCGTGTCACAGCCTCCGCTATCAATCGGGCGTGATCGGTTTCCCCCTCCAAAATCACACCCAGCGCGATGATGGCTTGGAAGCGCCCCAACTCGGCGGTGGCCTGAACGAAAAGCGGGATTTCAAACGAGCCGGGAGTCCAGACGAGGACGATATTCGCTCCCGGTTCCAGGGCGCTCAACTCGCTGTGGGCATTGTCCACGAGGGCTTGGACAAATTCCTGGTTGAACTTGCTGGCGACAATCGCATACGAGGCCGCGGAGTGGCCCACTGGGCGAAGTCGCGGCGGAAAGGATTTTGACATGGGCGCGATGTTCTCGATTTTCCGCGCGCCTGCAACCTTAAGGTGATTCTTTAAAACATCCCGCCCGCCCGTGTGGCTTGCGGTTCCTCTCTCGGCGGGTGTAAAATTTCACCCTTCATGCGACGCTGGTTGTTTTGGATTTTCCTGATGCTTTTTGTGGGAGGCCTTGTGGCTGTTCCCGGGGGCAACCGTGTCGCTGTGAGGGTGGCGGATGGTTTTGACATGCCGGTCGGGAAGCCGAACGGGGACGGCTACTACATGTCCAGAGGGTTCTTGTCCTACCATCCGGGCGAGGACTGGAATGGCATTGCCGGTGGAAACAGCGACCTCGGCGCTCCGGTTTATTGCATCGGCAATGGTTATGTGACCTTCGCGATGGACGCCCGCATGGGGTGGGGGAATGTCGTCATCGTGAGGCATGCCTTTGTCGAGGGCGGGCAACTCAAGACGGTGGATTCCATGTATGCCCACCTCAACCAAATCATGGTTCGCAAGGGCCAACAGGTGTTGCGTGGCCAACAGGTGGGCACAATCGGAACAAATCGCGGCATGTATACGGCCCACCTTCATTACGAAGTCCGCAAAAACCTTTTCATCGGAATCAACCGCTCCGCATTCGCCAAAGATTTCACGAATTACTACCGTCCCCAGCAATTCATCGCCCAACGCCGCAACTTGCCCGGCGCGGGTCGGTCGGCTCAGATCGTTGTAAATACCTATAAAACCGACCAGCCTGGCTTTGTGTTTCCATCCGGCGGCGGCGACTCCCGTAGTTCGATCAAAAGACAAGCACCGCCATCGAGGAGTGGCAATTTTCGCGTGAACCGTTTCGACGATGTGGGGTATTGATTTTTGCGAATGATTTCCTCTCCGGACACGACTCCTCTGTTTTTGATCGCAGGCGGCGGTGATTATCCCCGGCTTGTCATCGAGGGGGCGAGGAAGGCTGGGGTCTCCCGGATTGTCATGGCGGCGTTCGAAGGCGAGACAAAGAGCGAGCTTGCGGAGATGGTCGACGCCGTCGAGTGGATGAAGGTGGGCCAGATGGCGCGCCTGCTGGATGCGGCAAAAAAATCCGGCGCCACGCGATCCCTCATGGCCGGCCAGATTGCTCCAAGCCACTTGTTCAACCTTCGTCCCGATTTCAAAGCGCTTGTTCTGCTGGCGAAATTGAAGGAGCGCAACGCGGAGACCCTCTTCGGCGCGGTGGCCGGGGAGTTGGAGAAAGTCGGCGCTGGTCTTGTTTCTGCGACAACTTATCTCGATGAGCATCTGGCCACGCCCGGCTGGATTGCCGGTCCCAAGCTCAAGTCGCGTTACTTGGACGATCTTGCTTTTGGTTTTCGAATCGCCAAAGAGACGAGTCGATTGGATATCGGCCAGACGGTCGTAGTTAAAAACGGCACGGTTCTGGCGGTGGAGGCCTTTGAGGGAACAAACGAGGCCATACGCCGGGGAGGTTCTCTCGGGCGGGGGGCAGCGACTTTGGTGAAGGTATCCAAGCCGGGGCAGGATGTGCGATTTGATGTGCCGGTCATTGGCACGCGCACTCTGGAGGTGGCGGCCGAGGCGGGCATTCATGCCATCGGCGTCGAGGCTGGGGCGACTTTGTTGCTTGATCGATCGAAAGTCTGTGCGGAGGCTGGCCGCCTTGGTATTTCCCTTCACGGACAATGAAAACGATTCGAACAGGTGTGGTGGGTGTCGGGCATATGGGCATCAATCACGCTCGCATTTACAGTGAGCTTCCCGGCAGCCAACTCACGGCCGTTTACGATACCAATGCCGAGGCCACTGCGGCCGCCGCCAGAAATTTCAACTGCCGTGCGGCTTCCTCACTGGAGGAATTCTCCGATCTGATCGATGCCGCGACAGTCTGCACTCCGACAGTGACGCATCATTCGACCGGCATGGCTTTGCTTGGCAAAGGCAAGCACCTGCTCATTGAAAAACCCATCGCCGACACACCTGCCCACGCCCGCGAGTTGGCGGAGGCGGCCGCCCGGTTGGGGTGCATTTTGCAGGTCGGGCATGTCGAGCGCTTCAACCCCGTTCTGCATGCCCTCGAATCCCAATTGCAGAATCCCCGCTTCCTGGAAGTGACCCGCCTCTCGCCTTATCCGAATCGCAGCACGGATATCGGAGTGGTTCTGGATCTCATGATCCATGACATCGAAATCATCCTCCACCTCGTGCGCTCGCCGCTGGTGAGTCTGGATGCCGTTGGTATTTCCGTGCTCGGTAAAGGGGAGGATATCGCCAATGTGCGCTTTCGTTTTGAGAACGGATGCGTGGCCAATGTCACCGCAAGCCGCATCAGCCAGGAACGGGTTCGAAAAATCCGCGTCTTTCAGGAGAATGCCTATCTCTCGCTCGATTACAAAAACCAGAGCGGCTACCTCCTCCGCTTGGCCCGTGAGGATGAACGCGCCAGTTCCGGGATTGGCAAGCTGATCGGCTTGGCCACGGACTCGAAAATTGTCACCGACTTCAGCGGCAAACGCATTGTTCGTGAGCCCGTGGCTGTCGAAAAAGGCGAGCCCCTCAAAATCGAGTTGGAATCTTTCTTGAGCTGCGCCCGCGAGGGGCTGAAGCCGAAGGTCACAGGACTGGCGGCGGCAGACGCCTTGGATTTGGCCCTCGAGATAACCCGGCGCATCAGCGAGGACGATCCCCGGAATGGAAAGAAAGCGGGCTGATTTGTTATGCTCTCCGGCTCTGTTCTCATTCTGACGGCGGGGTTTGGTGAGGGACATAATGCCGCAGCGCGCAATCTGGAGCAGGCGCTCAAGGAAGCGCACCCGGAGGTTGCCGTGGCTGTGAACGATATTTTTGACGAGTCCTACGGCTGGTTGAACCGCATGCTCCAATCCGCCTACCGGCATATCATCAACAGGCATCCCTCCCTCTGGCGCGCAGTTTACAATTTCCTCGACCGCTCGCCCAGCGTCACACGCGGCGTGGGCTTTTTCTGGATGGCCGTGAATCTACTCGCCGACCGCATTACCCGCTACGATGCCGATGTCGTGGTGAGTTGCTTTCCGGGTTACGGAGCTTTTCTCGACAAGGTGCGGAGGGGGAAGTCCCGCCGCTTCAGCTATGTCACGGTGGTCACAGACTCGCTCACCATCAATTCCATCTGGTGGCGTTGCACGAGCGATTACTTTCTTGTTCCTAACGAACCCACCGCCAAATCACTGGAGAAAGGCGGTGTGGTCCGTGAAAAAATTCGCGTCACCGGATTCCCCGTTCCCACCATTTTTTCCGACCTTGTGCCTGAAGGCGCGAATCCCCCGCCGGATGGGCGTTGGCAGGTTCTCTACATGGTCAACTCGGGACATGACTCGGCGCCGGCCATCGTGAGGGAATTGCTCACGATTGAGAATATCGCCCTCACCGTGACTTGCGGACGCCATGCCGAACTGCAGGAAAAACTCCAGCAACTCTCCGCCGAAACGGGAAAACCCATCGAACTTCACGGCTGGACCTCCGAGATGCCAGGCTTGTTGCGGCGTGCCCATGTGCTCATCAGCAAAGCCGGCGGGGCCACAGTCCAAGAGGCCATGGCGGCTCGGACTCCCATGATCATCACACAGGTCGTGCCCGGCCAGGAGGAGGGGAATGCCCTCCTGCTTGTGGAAAATGGAGCAGGCGAGATTGCCACGACGCCCGAGGCGATCGCAACCGCGGTGCGGGATCTTTTTAACAAAAACGGCACCCTTTACTCCCAACGCTACCAAGCCACCGGCCCGCTCAGCCATCCTGCCGGAGCGAAGGAAGTCGCTAACTTCGCCGCCTCGCTCTGCCTCCGGGATTGAGCCCGGCCAAGTGGGGTCTTCCTACCTCGCCGCGTGGCTGTGGCGGATATCCTTCACCGAGACCGCGTAAATGATGTCTTCAGCGATATTCTTGGCTTGGTCTCCAATGCGTTCCAAGCAACGGGCGATAAAGATCAGTTCGAGAAATCCCCGAATGTGCTCGGGATTTTGAGGCATCATTTCAGTGATATTGTCTGCGAACTCCCTGTTCAACTCATCGAGTTCCTTGTCGCGGCTTTTGATTGTTCGGGCAAGCTCTATATCGTTGTCCGCGTATGATTTGATTGCGTCGTTGAAAACCGATGAGGCCAGGTTGAAAATCGGTTCAATGCGCGAGGTCACAGGCATCAGCGGGAGGGCAATCAATTTGCGGGCGCGGCGGGCTATGCCCACAGACTGGTCCGAGGCGCGCTCCAGATTCACGCTGGTTTTCATGGCCGCAATCACATTGCGGAGATCAGAGGCAAAAGGATGGAAGCGCAGCATGATTTCCATGCCTTCGCCGTCCACTTGAATCTCCAAGGCATCGATTTCCTCGTCGTCGGCGATCACGGTATTGCACCAGTCCTCATCGCGGTCGAAGAGTCCCTTGCGGGAGTTCTCCAGACTTCGCGAAGCCAGACTCGACATCATCAGGACATCCTTGCGCAAGTTGTCGAGGGCGTCTTCAAAACTGGTGAGAATATGTCGTGCGTTATCCATTTCTTAAATTAGGAGGTGGTGGTGGAAAATCAACCGAAGCGACCGGTGATGTAGTCTTCGGTTTGTTTCTCGGAGGGGTTTGAAAAGATTTTCTGAGTGTCGGCGTATTCCACAAGTTTTCCCAGATAGAAAAATGCAGTTTTGTCTGAGCAGCGCGTGGCCTGCTGCATGTTGTGGGTCACGATGACGATGGTGAATTGCTGTTTGAGTTCCCGGATGAGTTCCTCGACCTTCACAGTGGCGATCGGGTCCAACGCCGAGCAGGGTTCGTCCATGAGGAGCACCTTCGGGCGATTGGCAATGGCGCGGGCTATGCAGAGACGCTGCATTTGACCGCCGGAGAGTCCGAGCGCGCTCTCATGCAGGCGGTCCTTCACCTCATTCCAAAGCGCCGCGCCGCGAAGGCTGCGTTCGACGCACTCGTCGAGTTCGGATTTTTTTGAAATGCCGCTGATCCGAAGCGCGAAGACCACATTTTCGTAGATGGATTTCGGGAAGGGGTTGGATTTTTGGAAAACCATTCCGATGCTGCGGCGAAGGGAAATGACCTCGATACCCTTGTCATAGATGCTTTTTCCAAGAATGCGGATGTCCCCCTCGTGGCGGACGCCATCGATGAGTTCATTCATTCGGTTGAAATTGCGCAGGAGCGTTGATTTGCCGCAGCCGGATGGACCGATGAGCGCGGTGACTTGGCGCTCGGGGATGTCCATATTGATCTCATGGAGCGCCTGTTTTTTTCCGTAGAAAAAATTGAAATCCTTTACGGAGATGAAATCCGGTCGGCCGAGTGGATTCCTGTCATCCGTTGTCATTTTTACGGGTGCTTCTTTTGAGGTTTGCATCGGATATTTTGGATTCGGTCAATTTTTCCGGGAGAAAATGGTTTGAGCTGCGATGTTGGCCAGCGTCACGAAGGCCACGAGGACGAGTGATGCCGTCCAAGCCATGGCGATCTGGTGGGGGAACGGCACGGTGGAGAAATTGTAGATCAGAACGGAGAGGGATGCGGTGGGTTCATTCAGCGATTTCGCCCAGAACTGGCTGAAGAGTGCGGTGAAAATAAGGGGCGCTGTCTCTCCTGCAGCGCGTGCCACGGCCAGCATGACGCCGGTCATGATCGCAGGGAAGGCGTCGGGCAGGACCACTCGGGCGATTGTTTGAAAGCGCGTGGCACCGAGTCCGTAGGCCGCTTCACGGTATGCGCTCTGGACGCCTAGGAGCGCTTGTTCGGATGTTAAAAGTATAGTCGGCAGCATGAGAACTGCCAGGGCCATGCCGCCGGCGTAGGCCGAAAATGTGCCGGTCGTCATAACAACGACGGCGAATGCAAACACGCCACAGATGATGGATGGAATGCCGGTGAGGAGCTTGGCGACCAGCCGAACAGTCTGGGAGAGACGCGAAGTTGGCGCATATTCATTGATGTAAATCGCCGAGAGGATTCCGGCAGGAGCCGAGATGGCGAGGCCGATACCAACCATGACCAGAGTGCCGAGAATGGCATTACCGAAGCCGCCGCCGATCATTCCCGCAGCAGGTGGCAATTCGGTAAAAATTCCCGCTCCGAACAGTGGCAGGCCTTTTTTCAAAAGAAGAAAAATAATCGAAATCAAAGGCACCATCGTCAGAAGCGAAAGCGTGATGCAGATGCCGCTGAGAATGCGGTTCGTCAGGGAGCGGGCGATGACCTTTGTGTTTTCGGCAGATTCCTTGTCGAAGAAATCGAGGGAATGTGAGGCGATGGGATCCATGGCGGGTCAACGAATTCCGGCGGTTTGCTTTTGCGTGTGCCGGAGCACCGCCTCGCCGAGCATATTCACAACAAGGGTAATGCCGATCAGGATGAGCGCGGCATACATGAGCGAGTTCACTTGGAGTCCCTGGGCCTCGCCAAACTGGTTTGCAAGGAGGCCGGCCAGCGTTCCCGATGGGGAGAGCACCGACCAGGAAAGTCGTGAACTATTTCCGATGAGCATGGCGACCGCCATCGTCTCGCCCATGGCGCGGCCGAGACCGAGGATCGTCGCCGCCACAATTCCGGGCGCGGCCGTTGGCAGGATGACGCTGAAAATGGCCTCCCAGCGGGTTGCCCCGAGTGCATAAGCCCCTTCGCGAAGGGTTTTGGGAACGGATGCCAGAGAGTTCCGCGAGATGGCTGTGATGGTTGGCAAAATCATGATTGCCAGAACAACCGAGGCGGTGAGCAGCGAGTTGCCGTAGGCGGGGCCGGAAAAGAGCGGGAAGTCGCCGAGTGTGCCGACGGCCCAGTCCCCAAAGGCTTTTATGATGGGGATGATGACAAAGATCCCCCAGAGCCCGTAAACGACGCTGGGAATGGCGGCCAGCATTTCCACGACGAAGCGCATGGTTTGACGGATCGATGGGGAGAGGAAGTTTTCGCTCAGGAAGATCGCAATGGCAACTCCAAGCGGAAAGGCCAGAAGGATGGCGAGGAATGAACTCGCCAGCGTGCCGACGATGAAAGGCAGAACACCGAAACGCTCGCGGTTCGGCACCCAAGCCGAGGTGGTCATAAAATCAAATCCGAACTTCTGAATGGCGGGCCAGGCGGATTCGACGATTTCGTAAATGATCCATCCCAGCATCAGCACCGTGAGGATCGAGGCCGTTTGACACAGGACCTTGAACAAATCCGGCGCCGGCCGATAGCCGGCCGGCGAAATGATGTCCTTTTCGGGTGCTGACACTGTGATGGGAGCAGAGGTTATTGGACAGTGGCGAGTGCGGCCTTGGACTTCTCAATGACGGCTTCCGGAAGCGGGACATAGCCGAGGCTCTCGGAGAATGACTGGCCGTCCGTGAGACTCCAGGTCACAAATTCCTTGAGCGCCTTCAGCTTCGCAGGATCGGAGTATTTTTTGTAGAGCAGGAGCCAAGTGAAGCTGACGATGGGGTAATCATTTGCGCCCTCGGGGTCCACCGGCCAGACGCGGAGGTTCTCGGGAAGTTGCACGCTCGAGAGGGTGTTGCGGGCGGATGCGATGTCCGGAGCGATAAAGTTTCCGGATTTGTTTTGCAGCGAAGCCATCGAGAGGCCGTTGTCTTTGGCATAGCCATATTCGACATATCCGATCGTGCCCGGACTTTGTTTGATGAGTGCGGTGACGCCCTCGTTGCCCTTGCCGCCAACGCCGACAGGGAAGGTCACGGATTTGTCGGTGCCGACCTCGTCATCAAATTTGTCGCTGATTTCCGAAAGGTGCTGCGTGAAGACATAGGTCGTGCCGCTGCCGTCGGAGCGGTAGGCGACTTGGATTGGCATATCGGGCAGTTTCAAGTCGGGATTATTTTTAACGATCGCCGGATCGTTCCATTTTTTGACATTGCCGAGGTAGATGCCCGCCATGACTTCGCGGGAAAGCTTGAGGCCAGACACTCCTGGCAGGTTGTAGGCATAAACAATCTCTCCAGCCGTGGCAGGGATCAGGACAACACCTGCTGCTACTTTGGCCATTTCCTCATCAGACATCGCGGCATCGCTCGCGCCGAAATCCACCACGCCTTGGATGAAATTTTTGACACCGGCTCCGCTTCCCACGGATTGGTAGTTCACTTGGATTCCGGGCTGGACCTTGTTGAACTCAACACCCCAGCGCTGGTAAAGGGGCGCCGGGAATGTGGCGCCTGCACCGGAAATTTGTTGCGCCTGTCCCGTGGTGGTGAAAGCGAATGAAGTGGCTATGGAAAGGCACAAGGCCAGTTTTGATGTGAGTTTCATGTGGAGATTGATTGAACTAAGACATTAACTATGCGCCAAAATGAGATTTGTTACAATTGCGTAACAGACCCCGTTGGATGAATCCTTCGGCACCTGAACCAGCAGGGGATTTCCCAATGGCAAGACAAAAAAAGAACCCGCCACTTCTGTGAGAAAGTGGCGGGCTGATGAATTTAAAAAATACGCGTGCTGTCTTACTCGGCGACTTCGAGACCCATCTGGCGGGCGGTTCCACAGAGTGTGCGGAATGCGGCCTCTTCCGAGCGGGCGTTCATGTCCTTCATCTTGATTTTGACGATGTCCATGACTTGCTTTTTGGAGATTTTGCCAACTTTGGTTTTGTTGGGTTCTTTAGAGCCTGATGCGAGGCCTGCGGCTTTTTTGAGGAGGATCGCTGCTGGTGGCGCCTTGGTGATAAAGGTGAAGCTTTTGTCCTTATAGACGGTGATCACCACCGGAAGAATGTCGCCAGACTGCTTCTGCGTGGCGGCGTTGAATTCTTTGCAGAATGCCATGATGTTCACGCCCTGCTGACCGAGGGCCGGGCCCACGGGAGGAGCCGGATTTGCGGCGCCTGCGGGAATCTGCAATTTGATCTGTCCTACGATTTCTTTAGCCATATTAAAAGTGCTCCGCTGGTTTGGCGGAAAAGGGGTGCAAGGTCATCACGACTCGCACCCCGTGACAAGGAGATTTTTGATTTTTTCCGCGAATGGTTTTTACAGCGAAGCCAGAACCTCGGCGATTTTGTTGAAGTCGGGGAGTTCCTTCGGAGTGGGTGTCTGTTCGCTGTGGCGGATCACGCCGTCCTTGTCGATGACGAAGGCCGCGCGTGCGGACACGGCTCCGAGGCCGATGAGGTCTGGGAGAAGCACATCGTAGGCTTTGGCGGTTTCCTTGTTCAGGTCGCTCACGAGCGGGATGTTGATGTTCTCTTTTTTAGCCCAGGCCTCCTGCGCAAACGGGCTGTCCACGCTGATTCCCACGACGGCGGCGTTCAGGGATTCATACTTCGCGAGGCCTGCAGTGACATCGCAGAGTTCCTGCGTGCAGACGCCGGTGAAGGCGAGGGGGAAGAAAAGGAGGACAGTGTTTTTCTTGCCGAAGTTCGACGAGAGGCTGAAGTCCGCGAGGCCTTCGGAGCCGATTGTTTTAAGTGTGAATTCAGGAGCTTTGGAGCCGGTTGCAAGTGCCATAGTGGTATGTGTGGTTGAAATGTGAGCCGCGCATTTTGCCCGTGGCGGCTCCCATGTCAATCGCCGCGATGGGCTACTTGCTGCCGGGCTTGATGGCGGGAATGCCTTGCAGGTCGGCGGGAATATTGTCCGCCGCGAAGGTCTCCACATTCATTTGAACCAAGGAGACGAAGGGACATCCAAATTCGGGGAGTTCGCCGCCGCTGCGATCGACGATCGAGCCTGCCGCCACCACGATTCC
>JBJTGE010000192.1:0-4267 GCA_046093785.1 Spartobacteria bacterium | reverse complement strand
TGCCCCAAAAACACACCCGCATCGGCTTTTTCAAAATACCCCTCTGCATCCGGCCCGCGATGAGTGAGCCGACGGGTCATGCGCTGCAAATCCGCGCTGCCGCCCGCGCCGACAAATCCGGCTATGCCGCACATCAGACCGGGCCCGTTTGCGCCTCGCAGTTGCGGGTCTTGCTCACGAGGTAGATGGATTTGTTCTGCGACTCATGGAAGGTGCGGGTGATCATTTCCGCGAGGAGGCCCATCAGCATGCAGATGACTCCCGTCATGAAGGAAAAAACCGACATCATCGGCAGCGGAGTTCCTGTGAAGAAATACCCCTGCGTCCGCATATAAAGCGCCCATGCTCCGAAGACAAACGAAGCGACGAAAAACATGAATCCCCAAAAGCCGAAAAGATACATCGGCTTGAGCATGTAGCGGTCCATGAAGCGAACCGTGAGAAGGTCCATGACCACTTTCAAAACCCGCTCCAAACCGTATTTCGAATGCCCCGTCTTGCGGGCGTGGTGGCCGACTGGCAACTCCGTGATGCGTGCTCCGTGCCACTTCGCGTAGATTGGCAGGAAGCGGTGCATCTCGCCATAAAGGCGGACGCCTTTGATGACCTCCGCGCGGTAGGCCTTGAGCGAGCAACCGAAATCATGAAGCTTCACGCCGGATACGGTGGAAATCAATTTGTTCGCCAAGATGCTCGGCAGGTTCCTCTGGAGCGCGTTGTCCTGGCGGTCTTTTCTCCACCCCGAGCAAACATCGAAACCCTCATCGAGCTTCGCAACGATTCGGGGAATGTCCTTCGGATCGTTCTGACCATCCCCGTCGAGCGGAATAATGATGTCGCCACTCGCAAAGTCGAAACCCGCCATCATGGCAGCCGTCTGACCGAAGTTGCGCCGGAAGTGCACCACCTTGACCTCCGGATTTTTTGCAGCCAACCCGTCCAGCAATTCCGCACTGCCATCGTGGCTGCCATCATTGACAAAAATGATCTCCCAACTCCCGGGAAAATCCCGGTGCATGACGGCCTGAACTTTTTCAAAAAGGGGGCCAAGAGCTTCGCGCTCGTTGTAAACCGGAACGGTGAGTGAAATCATGCAAATATCGGAAGCATCCCGTTCTCAATTCGGGAAGGGCGGGCGTCAAGGCAAACCCCGAAAAAAACCGGAGCGCTCAGAGGCTCGGATCCTGGCGCACATAGTCGTAGCGCGTCTCAAAGCCCAACTCGGGTGGAAACTCCGAGTAGCCCGAATTGATCCAAGGAATATCGCTGCGATAAGGCGGAGTGTAGCCGCCCTTTTGAGTGGGAAACGGAAAGAGAGCCACCTCGTAAATCCCATATCCCAACCTCGCAAGCACACGACCAGTCCCGCGAACGAGGCCATAGCTCAAAGCCGCCGCATTGCCCTCCATGTCGTTCACAACCGCCCACTGGTAGGGAATCTCGGTAATTCCAAAAGCGATATTCCCGAGCCCCCGCCCCAGCTTGCGAGTCGGTCCGTAATCCGAAGCCGGCGGAGCTTGAATATCAGCAAACGCGGCAGTGCCAAAAGCCATGACAAGGAGGGAGCAGAGAAGGGATTTCATAGCTCAATGAAAAGCGATGCCGCCTATCTTCTGCAAGCAAAAACCCCGCGCAGAAAACCGGACGCCGCGAAAGATGGGTAGAGGTAGGAACGAGACATTGGTTTGTCTCGCTCCCCCCTCCGAACCGGACTTGCGGATCTCCCGCATCCGGCTCTCCAGTTAGTGGTTTGCTCCATATCGGAGACTGATGATTTCCGAGACTTTGGCTTCCAGCAGGCAAAAGAGCCCAAGTTCGGTGAAGTAGCGGTTGGGCCATCGTTGGTGGTCACGGCCTCGACCTCGGCCTTTGCAGCCGCGTCGCTTTCTCAAGATGGAGCGCAATCTCATGCGTATCCATTTGTCGATGCCTCCAAGTTCGTTGTCCTTGGCATGTTTGAAGTAGCCATACCAGCCGAGAAGCGTCCGATTGATGTCAGCCACGATGGCTTCCATGCTCTTTCCGTCGGTCCGCCGCGTCCGGGGTTTGATGGATTCGCGCAGCTTCCTCATGCTTTTGGGCCGAACCAATTTCATCAGGCTTCCCCTTCGGCTTCGTTTGAACCGGTAACCGAGGAAGTCAAAATGACTCTCGGCCTTGTTCATGTCCACCGTGCGGGTTTTCTCTGGATGCAAGGTCAGCCCGGCTTCTGTCATCCACTCCCGTAGCTTTTCCAGCGCGGCCTCAGCTTCTTCCTGACTGCGGCATAGCACAACCATGTCGTCGGCATATCGCACCATTTCAAAACCAAGTCCGGCCATCAGCCAATCCAACGGATTGAGGTATATGTTCGCCAGCAGCGGGCTTATGACTCCGCCTTGTGGCGTCCCGTCCTTCGCTTCCTGCCAGTTTGCTCCTTCAATGACTCCTTGTTTCAGGAATCCTTCAATCAATCCCAACACCCTCCCGTCGGCAATGTGCTCGCGCACCAGTGCCATCAGTCTTTGGTGAGGGATCGCATCAAAGTATCCCTTGATGTCCACATCCACGACATGCGTGTGACCTGCTTGAAGCAGTTCCTCCACATGCCGCAGTGCCTCTTTGCAACCACATCCGGGGCGGAACCCGTAGCTGTGCTCGGCGAAGCGGTTTTCGAATATGGGCTCTATGGCCATTCTCACCGCCGCCTGCACCACGCGGTCGACAACCGTGGGTATCCCCAACGGCCGCTTTTCCACGCTGCCAGGTTTATCGATCCACACCCGTTTTACCGGCTTGGGTTGATAGTCGCCTCGCTTGAGTTGCTCTCTCACGGCGAGCAGCCGAATCTGGCTGTCTTTGTCGAAGCGCTCTATCGTGATGCCGTCCACGCCGCACGCCCCTGCGTTAGACTTCACCTTTTCCCATGCCAGCCCAAGCGTCCGTTCCGACCAAACCTTATCGATCAGACTGAACCACTTGTTTCCTTCTATCCCTCTTCCGAGGGCCATCAGCATTGGCTCTGTCCATACCCCGCGTTCGGCCTTGTGGCGCTGCCACAAGTCCTCTTCCACTTGTTTATCCCTTGCAGGAACTGGCGCGGAGGTTTCTTCGCAGTTCATGGCCTTTGCCTTTCCACCTTCCTGCCGCCCTTCGCTCCACGGGCATTACCCCGCTTCTTCGCTACTATGGCGGCTCTGACTCCTACGCGGCCCCGTCGATACGGGTTCCTGCCCGCGCAGGTCTCAACGCTTCCATATGATACCTTCCTTGCGTTCCCACCCCAACCATCCCCAACAGCCCGTTTCTCTCCCTTATACGAGGTTTGTGAGAGGAAACAGTTATGGCTCTGGCCACAGGCTTCGCCACTCGTTCGCAGGCTCGCCGCTGTTGCAAACCGAATCGGGTTCACTTTCGTTTGGGACCGCAAGTCCGCCTCGGGCTGCTTCCCACCCCGTCTCACGACGACGCAGTTGCCTCCGGCTGCTCTCCCGTTGCTCGTCTCGGGATGACTCAGACTTTCACTGGTTGATTTCATATATGTGCATTCGCACGAACGCTGAGGTCCCCCTCGGCACATCATCCACCACGCCGCGTAAGCGCGTGCCGAGACCGCCGACGAGAATGGCGGCGTCTATGCCGGAAAGGGGAAGTGTTGGGGCAGACGTCATGATTTACCAAATTTCACACCATGTGGAAAAACGGCGGCAATGTTTCACCAAATACGCTGGACCCCGAGCGCGGAGAATGGCTCGTCGGGAGTGACCACTGGAATATTGCGATGGAGGGATTCGGCGGCAATCAGGCGATCGAACGGGTCTGAATGCAACCGGGGGAGATTTGTGGTTGTGATTTTCAGCAACTCAAAGGATCCGGCGCTTTCGGAGAAATCGCCCTACCGGTCTCGGCAGTCAGAGACAACCGCTACAATGCCGGGAGCGCTGAGGTCCTCCTCGGCATGGAGCCAACGGGGACGTTGGCGCTCCCGATTCCCCTCCAAAAAATGATTTTGCTGTCCATGATTTTGCGAAATGAACAGGCGGAATCCGGCGCTTTCGGAGAAATTGCCCTACCAGTGTCGGCAGTCATAGACAGCCGCTACAATGCCGGGAGCGCTGAGGTCCTCCTCGGCAGCGGGGCCAACGGGGACGTTGGCGCTCCCCTCAAAAAATGATTTTGCTGTCCATGATTTTGCGAAATGAACAGGCGGAATCCGGCGCTTTCGGAGAAATTGACCTACCAGTGTCGGCAGTCAAAGACAGCCGCTACAGCCTCGGCACGACCATAG
>JBJTGE010000191.1:0-2026 GCA_046093785.1 Spartobacteria bacterium | reverse complement strand
GGTCTGGTGTCCGGTTCAAATAGTCGTCGATCGAGGGCACGCCACAAGTCACATAGTGAAGTTCCTCTGGCTTGAGCCAGTATTGCTCCGGGGTTAGGTCGGCGAACGTGGTGGCTGAAAGTGCGTAGCGCTTATTTAGCTTGGAAATATCGCCGTGGTAGCGGCGCTCCAGCCAAACAAGATATTTTTTCCGTCCTTCCGGATCGAAGCTCGGCTTCAAGGCCGGGTCAAACATCGTATGGATCGGCAGCTTCGGACCAGAGTTCGTGAATCGAACGTGCTTGTCGCGATAAAGTCGCATGAGGCCTCCCACGTGCTCCAACATCGAGGCCTGCGCCTTTTCCGACCAATATTTGTAGGTCTCAAGTGTTTTTCCATCCGGCCCGATCGCTTCCTCTCCTCGCACCGGCGGCACGTCACGGAGTTCCGGGAAGCAATTGTCGCCATTGAGATAGACGGCGAGAAACGAATGTCCCATGCCGAGAGCATGGGCCTGTTCCATCATAAATTCCTGCATCCCGACATATTGGCTGGCGGGTTCGCCGCGATAACGGTCGAAGAAATCTTCCCACGGTTTGCTGTCGAGGTTGATCGAGTTGAAACCCATCGCTTGGATGTCTTTCATCGCTGCCGCAACACGCGGACGGTTTGAAAGCCATGGCTCAAAGAAATTGCCGAACCAAAGTTGGATCAGGGGCTCCTGATTTTCAATTGGGAGACCCCTTGGGTAGGTGGCGGTATTAAATTGGGGAAGTTTTGGATTACTTATTTCGTTTTCGGCGCGGCAATATTCGGGTGGCCATTCGGAAGGATTCCGTGAGCCTTCAAGACCTCGGCAACTCGAACGGGCTGTCCGGTCCGTAGACTTTCCTGCATGGCAATCATCACTCCCACCGTTACCACGCCTTCGTAAAGGTCCGGGTGGGCGGTTTCTCCTGAGAGCAGGCAGCGGCCAAAATAATCCAGGTAGTTTTGGAATTCGCCGGCATGGTGGTAGGTGCTCTCAAACCGGAAATAGTAGTCATGCATCTCGGGGAACCGGTGAACCTGCTCCTGCTCACCTTCGAAGTTGGTGGAGTATCGGAGGTCCAAGTAATCCGCCTGACTGCAACCCTTCGTGCCCCGCAGAATGCACGTCACAAGGGATTCACGCTCTTCAACTTGTCCTGGGGTGCCGTAAGCACCGCTGACCCGTGCCACCTGCCCGCCCGCTGCCTTTAGGACGAAATGCATGGTGTCCGCAGTGGTGAGTTCAAGTTCCCTGCCGTTCGGGCTAATGCATCCGTAACCGAACACTTCTTCGATATCCGGCAGGTAATAACGCACCAAGTCGACCGGATGACTGAGACCGCCAAAACCCCAGTTCATCGCGCCTCCGGCTGCCCAGGTGAAACGCATGTAATTCCGGTGGTCGTGGTGATAGTGCGACTCGACGCTGACGAGTTCACCGTGGCGTCCTGCCTCGAAATCGCGGCGCTGACGCAGCATCGGTTCGAAAAAGCGCGAGCTTTGACCGACCATAAGTTGTCGGTCCGTCTGCTGCGCTGCTTTCAGAACCTCCCGGGCCGAATCCAGATCGATAAAGAGGGGCTTGGTGCAGAGGACGTGCTTGCCCGCATCGAAGCACTGCTTTACTGACGGGCATGGAGAGGGTCTGGCGTGTAGATGGCGATGGCATCGATCTTCGGATTTTCCAGCATTTCTTGGAACTGCGTAGTCGAGCGATCGAGCTGAAACTCGGCTTTGCGCTTTGCACACAGTTCTTCCTGCAGGTCGCAGATATTCTCCAGATGCCAAATCTTGCTGGCCAGTGCCGCTGAGATGATGCTTCTTCCCTCGCCGAGGCCGAGCACTCCGAGGCCCAGTGATTTTTCATCTTTCATTAGAGCTGATAGGAAATCGCTTTTGGCCCTTCGGGCCGTTGGCCCGGAGTTTGAAGCTGGAAGCGGTGATTTCCATGCCCAGACGCTGCCAGATCGGGCTTTGAGAGTCAAGTGCCCGGGATTTTGGGGTGCGGGGCGCGCCC
>JBJTGE010000190.1:0-4053 GCA_046093785.1 Spartobacteria bacterium | reverse complement strand
CACGGGCACGATTATCGAACTCAACGCCAACCCTCGCCGCCTCGATATGGACTGGCGCTGGTGGCCGCTTGCCAAGGAAAAAGGCGTGAAATGCGCCATCAACCCGGATGCCCACTCGACCGCTGGCCTTCAAGATCTCCTCTTCGGCGTCGGCATAGCCCGCAAGGGCTGGCTCACGAAAAACGATATCATCAACACCCTCCCGCTCGCCCGCGTCGAATCTGTTCTTACAGCCAAACGCGGCACCTGAGCCCATGCCCCACCGGTTCGCCATTTTTTCCACTGCGCTTCACCTCCTCGCCTCCACGAGTCCCCTCGCCCGCGCGCAAGGCGTCGAGCCCGGCCTCGAGCGCGCCGTGAAATGGAAATGGAATGTCGCCCCGCCCACCTCGCCCGCCTGGGGCCTGCCTCCCCGCGAGGTTCCCGTTCTTCAGCAACGCTCGTCCTCCCAAGCGGCCAACCCGGCAGCGGCCGCATCCGACCAAAACATCTACACCGTCAAAAAAGGCGATGTCCTCGTCCACATCGCCAAGAGGCTCCAACTCACCGTCGCCCAATTGAAGGAATTCAACGCGCTGGAAACCGATTTTCTTCAAATCGGCCAGCAACTTCGCATCCCCACACCGGAAGAGAAACTCCTTCTCAAAAGCACGCCCAAGCCCGCCGCATCCGCTGCCAGCACGCCACAGCCCTCGGACATCGCGAAATCCGAAGTCTTTCTGCTGCGCGTTTTCTTGGACAACCAAGGCTTCGGCACCGGCCCGATCAGCGATGTGCCCGACTCGATTTTCGGCAAGACACTCCATCTTTACCAAACCGCGCGGGGCGAAACGCTCGACCACCCGACCGTCGTCCAGCGCGCCAAGGAATTCACGCCCGACACGCTCAACACCTACACCCTCCGCGTCGAGGACTTCCGCTTCATCGCCCCGCCCAAGGCCGCCAGGGCCGTGACCGAACCCGGCGGCACGCCCGATCCAAAAGCCAAGCCCGCACCCACCCCTCCGCCGACTTATCAGGAAATGGTCACGGCCGATTTCCTCGCCTACCGCTCCCCGTGGGAATTCGTCGCCGAGCGCTTCCATTGCGACGAGGCATTCCTGCGCAAACTCAATCCCTCCCTCGGCACCCAACCACCGGCCGGCTCCCGCTTCCGCGTGCCGAATGTGCAGCCCTTCGAAATTGAAAAAATCCCCGCCACCGGCTTGCAACCACCCGCCGACGCCTCGGAGTCCATCACCGCATCGATCACGGATGTCACCACGCTCGAAATTTTCCGCAACGGCCGCCTCGTCGCCGTCATGCCCGTGGGACGCGCCCGCCCCGGACTGCGCGGGCGCGGCGAATGGAAAATTCTCAATGTCATTGGCCACCCCCGGCTCGCCACATTGCAGGAAGACCGCGTCGTCCAAGTCGAAAAGACCAGCCCCTTCTACATCAACCCCAACCCCACTCCCGTCACCGTCCGCCCCGTGCTTTCGCAGGAACAATACCTTCCGCCCGGACCGAACAACCCCGCCGGCGTCGTCTGGATCAACCTCGCCAAAGGCGGCGAAACGGTTCCGCAACCCTTCGGACTCCACGGCTCCAGCACGCCCTCCGCCATGCAAACCCTCGAAGGCATCGGCGGCTTCCGCCTCACCAACTGGGACGCCCTCCGCGCCGCACGCCTCCTCCCCGCAGGCACCAAGCTCGAGTGGAAACCGTGATAGGCCACCCAAAATTCAAAACCTAAAAGTTGCTTTTTTTTCCTTCGAGCTATGCCATCTTCACCTACCCGCCTTCGTATGAGACTTCCGATCCGATCCGCCTTTGCCCTTGCCGCCGCTCTCGTTCTCTTCGCTATCGTTGTTTGTTTCGCATCCAACGCACCCGCCAAAGCCCAACTCCCTCCGCATCCCGCGCCACCGCAGGCGGCAACCGTTGTTGAACCCCAGCCCGTGATCATCGCCGCGCCCACTCCGGAAGCTCCTGTCGCCGCACCCACCGCAGCCCCCGCTCCAGCCGCCCCAAGAAAGCCCACCTACAACAGTTGCAATGTCGAGGGCTCCATCGTCGCCATCACTTTCGATGACGGCCCGCATCCCAAACTCACCCCCCGCCTGCTCGACATGCTCAAGGAGCGCAACATCAAGGCGACTTTCTTCGTCATTGGAAAATGCGTCGCCGAGTATCCCGACATCGCCAAACGCATCGTCGACGAAGGCCACGAAATCGCCAACCACAGTTGGAGCCACCCGCAACTCACCAAGCTCTCCGCCTCCGCTTTCGATACAGAAATTTCCCAAACCAACGACGCCATCGAAAAAGCCACAGGCGTGAAGCCCACAACGATGCGCCCGCCCTACGGAGCCATCAACCCCTCCCTCACCAAACGCCTCAACGAGGAATACGGCCTCAGCGTCATCCTCTGGTCGGTCGATCCCCTCGACTGGAAAATCCGCAAGGCCGACCATGTCTCCGGCCACATCCTCAAAAACACCGCCCCCGGCTCCATCATCCTCGCCCACGACATCCACGCCTCCACCGTCGATGCCATGCCCACCACCCTCGATACCCTCCAATCCAAAGGCTACAAATTCGCCACCGTCAGCGAACTCATCGCCCTGGACCGCCCCGCCGCCCCAAAAGTCGAGCCTGTGAAGGCAAACCCTTAAAAAACATCCATCCTCGCAGCAGACGCGAGAAGGGGCTATTGGTTGTATTGACCATGAGGATCACCGGACCGCCGAGGTCCTCCTCGGCATCAGCGCTTCAACAATGCCAACAAGGACATTGGCGCTCCTGACAAATGATGGACGCATGGAGGTCTGCTCACCTCACGCGACTCCCAACTTCTCATTTTTCAACACCGTTGACGGGATAGACTCGAAGTGTCCATCTCTATGCACCAGAGTCGCTGAAATTACAAATGCAGCCGCAGCTATGAGGGAATCCACCAAGGGAATTCGCTCAGAGCAAAGCCCTCCAATCTGAAATGCTTTCAGCGCCACTTTTTCATCAACCGAGACTATTCCATGAAAAAGCAAGCGATAATCATCCAAAGTCAGTTCAACCTCCTTGGCGGATGAACCAAGAGCGACCATTCGCCTGCCGAACTCGGTCAGGGAAATGCTGGAAATCAAGATTTTGCAGTCCTGATCATCAAAAAGCGATTGAACGCGATCCGATCCCACCTCGTCACGGTGATGCGCGAGAAGGGCCGATGTATCCAAAAGAAAAATCATGCCTCTGAATCCACCCGCTCTTGAATCAATTCCGCCACCGCATCACGCTCTGGAGCATGCCGCCGGCCAGCCCCCTTCAAACGACGGGAAAGCGCCATGCGATCAGGAATAACCCGAACCCGAATTTCATCTGGATTTGTGGTTTCAAACCAGTCAAATAAAAAACCAGGCTTCACTCCAAACTTCCTTGCAATTTCCACAGGTATGGAAATCATGTTTTTCGTGGTTACAGTGGTTGTCATGGGAGGATGGTATTTCCATTGTTAGCCTTTTTCAAGCTTTTTTTTGATTTTAATCACGGCGGTCACAGGCCGCATCTACAGCTTTTTTATCCTGCTGACTTTTCCTTAAGATTTGAAAGTTTACAGAAACTTGACCGGGAACGCTGAGGTCCTCCTCGCCATGGTGCTTTAACGATGCCCACGAGGACGTTGGCGCTCCTGCCGCGCTTGGTTATCCCTCCTCGAATTGACCAAATATCAACAATTAATGCCCGACCCCTTTGACTCGGGCGAGACTACTTCTGAGGCATTCATGGCAAGATTTTGCCACAATGCCTCCATGAGGCGCAGCTTGTCCGGCGTGTTCATCTCTTGGAGGTCAATCGTCACGGCCATGCTTGAAGAAATAGCAGCGATCGCGGGCAACTCAATTTTTATTGCCTACCGCTCCCCCGACCACGGGAGCAGCTTCGCTTTCCGGGTGAAGCAGCGTAGGAAGATTCAACTCAAAGCGGGTCAGCAAGGGGTTCGGTGGTCTGGTTTGTTCGATGTGCTATTTCGTTGCAGCTGAAGCTCTCTCCAAGACCAAAAACTCCGGCTCAATC
>JBJTGE010000189.1:0-3415 GCA_046093785.1 Spartobacteria bacterium | reverse complement strand
ATCGAAGACCTTTACGGCTTTGATCTCCATGCCGTAATCGGCTGGAGCGCCAATCAGGAATGGTTGGTTGACCTGCTTGGAGATCAAAGCCGTAAAGGTCTTCGATCGCGCATTGACCGAAGAGGAACTGACTGCCGATTTGCTTACCAAGTAATCTGATATCCAAAAAAGCCCTCCGTTAATTCTGCAGATTCTGTAAATTCTGTCTAAAAAACCTCGTTATTCATGAACACCATCACTGCCAAACAACTCCACGGCTGGTGCCGTATTCCAGCCAGCGATCTTGAAAAACACCCGGCCCGCAAAGTGCCATTCCGTATTGCTGCCGATTCGGCGGCGATGGGTGCCATCATGGCGCGCGAGCTTGCAGACCTCATCGCAGGAAACAACGCAAAAAACCTGCCGACCCGTGCGATCATTCCCTGCGGCCCAGCTTGCTGGTATAAGCCATTTGCCGAAGTCGTGAACCGCGAGCAGATCAGTCTGCGCGATCTCACAGTTTTCCACATGGACGAATGCCTCGACTGGCAGGGCCGCGAGTTGCCGCGCAACCATCCCTACAGTTTCCGGGGATTCATGGAGCGCGAATTCTACGGTCCGATCAACCCCGCCTTGCTCACGCCGGAGGAAAACCGCTGGTGGCCGAATGCGACGAATTTTCAGGAAATCGCCGACGAGATCGCCCGCGCGCCGATCGACATCACCTACGGCGGTTGGGGGCAGGACGGCCACATCGCCTACAACCAGGCGCGGCGGCATCCCTTCAGCTCGCTCTCGCTCGACGACCTTCGCAATTGCAGCGTGCGTGTGCAGGACAACAACCTCGATACCATCATCGCCCTTGCCCAGCGCACCTTCGGCTGCGCCTACCAGTTTGTGCCGCCGATGAGCGTGACCCTTGGCCTCAAGGAATGCCTCTCGGCAAAAAAGGTGCGCCTCTTCAGCGACACCGGGGCTTGGAAACAAACCGCGCTGCGCGTGGCCCTCTTCAGCGAACCCACGCCGGAGTATCCGATGACCCTCTTGCAAGAGCATCCCGACGCCCTCGTCACGGCCACCTTGGAAACCGCCACGCATCCCATGAGCATCCATCCCGAGTGGGATCTCGGGCTTTAATCGATACGGGCGCCATGAACCCCACCCGAAAATACGATGCCATGATCGGCACCGGAGGCATCGGCACCGGAACCTTCTTCGCGTTGAGTGGAAACCACACGCTCGGCCGCGAGGAGAGCCGGGGCGGGCAATTCCTCGACCGCCGCGACTACTGCAAGCTGCATATCATCAGCCACTATGTGCAGCGCCTGGTGGGCGGGGATTTCAAAACCCTGCCGTTGGGTAGAGTCGGCGATGATTCGGCCGGACGCAGGTTGGTGGAGGAAATGCGCGCCGAGGGCCTCGATGTCTCGCACACCGCCATCATGCCCGGCGAGCAGACGCTCGATTGCATTTGCCTCCTCTATCCCGATGGCTCGGGCGGGAATCTCACGGTCACCGACTCCGCCAGCGGCCGTGTGACTGCGGCGGATATTCAAAAAGCCGCGCCGCACTTTGCCCGATACGCCGGGCGAGGCATTGCGCTGGCGGTGCCCGAGGTTCCGCTGGCCGCGCGTCTGGAACTGCTCGACCTCGCGCATCAACACGGCTTCCTGCGTGCGGCCTCGTTTTCCTCCGAGGAAATGGCAACGGTGCGCGAGTCCTCGCTACTCTCGCGAGTTGACCTTCTGGCCATCAATCTCGACGAAGCCGCGAGCCTCGCGCAAACCAGTGCCGAAGGGAATCCAGCGGCCATCGTTGAAAAAATCGCCGCCCGTCTCGGGCCGCAATTCCCGCAACTGAAACTTTCCATCACCGCCGGAGCAACCGGCAGTTGGACCTTCGATGGTCGAGCCCTCCATTTCATCGCCACGCCGAAGGTCGAAGTTCAAAGCGCCGCCGGCGCGGGCGACGCGCATTTTTCCGGCATCCTTGCCGGTCTCGCCGCAGGTATTGCCCTCGCCGATGCCCAATGGATCGGCATTCTCGCCGGAGCCACGTCAGTCACCAGCGCCCATACGATCCACCCGGATATCGACCGCCATGCCTTGCGCGACTTTGCCGCCAGCCATGGCCTCACCCTGCCTGCCGCCGTTCAACAATTTCTCCAATAAACCCAATACACCACCATGTCCGTCACCATGCGCATCCTCCAGCAGTTCGATGTCCGTAAGGAAAAAGAATTCCTCGCACTCGAACGCCACTTCGCCGCCCTCGAACGATCCCGCCCCGACCTTCCGCAAGGCAAACGCATGAAGCCGATCTCCGGCAGCGAACCCTGCAACACGCTCGTCTGGCAAGGCGAGTTCGCCAGCCTCGACGAGGCCCGCAAGGCGCTTGATGCCTTTGCCGCCGACGACACCCACGAGGAACTCTTCGCCAAGCAGTCGGAATTTTTCAAATCCGTCAAAATCGAGTTCTACGAAAACCTCAACTACTGAAGTCATGCCACGCGTCATCGACATCCACACGCATGTGTTCCCGCACTATGCCGACCTCGCCGTCGCGGCGATGGACCGCAGCGGCATCGAACTTTCCGTTGTGCTGGCGTGGCACGATGGCTTCGGCGAGGGCCTGCAGCGCCACATCGATGCCTTCGCAAAATACCCGGGGCGTTTCATCACCTTCGGCAATGTCGACTTCAGCCGCATCAATGAGCCGGATTTCGGCAAGACCGCTGCCGCGCAGATGGAGCGCGATTACGCCGCAGGCAT
The DNA here is from genome assembly GCA_046093785.1 of Spartobacteria bacterium. GTDB lineage: Bacteria > Verrucomicrobiota > Verrucomicrobiia > Chthoniobacterales > Terrimicrobiaceae > UBA967. The sequence continues at coordinate 665 of JBJTGE010000189.1, read as the reverse complement.
GCGCGGGCTGAAGGTTTTCAAGGCCCTTGGCCTCGGCTACCGCCGCCCCGATGGCCGCTACTGGCGACCAAGTGATTCGGAACTCGATCCCATCTGGGCAAAGGCCGGGGAACTCGGAATCCCGGTGCTCATCCACAGCGCCGACCCGCCAAACTTTTGGGAACCAGTCAATGAATTCAATGCCTGGAATGGCGTTCTCTACGGCGAATACGCGTGGTGGACTTATTACAACACCGGCCAGCCTTCAGCGAACGAGTTGCTCGGCGACCGCATCGAAATGGTGGCGCGCCATCGCGGCACGACCTTCATCTTCCCGCATTGCGCCGAAAAAGCCGATTCGCTCGACTGCGCCGCAGAGGACCTCGATGCGCACCCCAACATCGTCTATGACTTCTCGGCCCGCGTGCCGGAACTCGCCCGCAGCGCCCGCCGCGCCGCCCACACGCGCGAATTTTTCACCGCCTATGCCGACCGCATCTTTTTCGGCACCGATGTGATCTTCGACGACACCAATGTCCCGACAGGCCAACAGGCGCAGATTCTCTATCAACCCGGCGAAATACCGCTCAACGGTGCCGACCCGAGGGAGCGCTACATCGAGACGACCGCAGCATTCAACATCTCCAACATCGAGTTCATCATCTCGTCGAAAGTCCAAACATCGC
>JBJTGE010000188.1:0-4514 GCA_046093785.1 Spartobacteria bacterium | reverse complement strand
GGCGTGGGCGGCGGGTTGCTCGCTCATGTAGAAGCGCGGGGCTTGGCCGTGGCGTTCGACTTCTCGCTCCAGAAGTCGCTCGACCAGCTCGGAGAGGCTGCGCTGTTGTGCATCAGCCAAGGCTTGAGCGGCTTTTTTGACTTCGGGATGCAGTGTGATGTTGGTTTTTTCTCGCATGGAAAATTAATAGCATCGATCAAAAAATCGGTGCAATATTTTTCTTTCTAAAGGGTTGCGCTATTCAATCGAGCTTTGCTCGTAGCTCTCTAAGTGCTTGCAAAAAAGATTTTTGCGGAATATCCGGGCAAAGAAAAAAATCCAAAAAATCTTTGCAAACTTTTTGAGTTTTCCCGTCTAAACGATTTTCACAAGTTTTTCAGGCTCGAAAAAGGATTCACCAACCCTCCAATTCCTGAGCCGGTTTCAACACGGGCAGGCCAATGATTTCGTCGAAATGGGCATCATCTGTAAGCACGGCGGCCCCGAGTGTTTTTGCACAGGTTGCGATCAGGATATCCTGCGCCGGAAGGGTGACGCCGCAGCGATCGAGTGTCCATGCGAGCGATGTGGCGTCTTCCCAGATTTTATTCGAGGTTGGGACATTGATGAGAACATTGAAAAAACCTCCGAGTGACCGGCGCATTTTTTCAACTTTGAGACCGCGTTCGACCTCGAGCCGCACCATGCCGCATGTGGCGAGGTCTCCCTCTCCGATCCAGTCTCCAAGCACCTTCACGGGATCCATGCTGCGGCGCAGCAGGCCGATGTAGACATTGCTGTCCACGAGAACACTAACGCCCATGGGATTTCTTGGAAGGGTTGGGTGTTTCGGCGGCTCTCATGCTCATGACATCGTAGTCGGGGTCCACGGCATTTTTTAATTCTTCGGGAGTGAACCCCATTCCAGCTTTCACCATTTCCTTGAACCTGGCTTTTCTTTCCATTTCCTTGAGGGCCATTTCGACGGCCTCCGTCTTGCTGGTGCAGCCGAATTTTTCGACCACCCTTTCGAGCAACTCTTCATCAATATGCATTGTCATCTTCATGCCATACTCGGTATGGCATGATTCATCCGTTGTCAAGCAGCGGTTCGTTTTTTTCTTGGCCGGCGAACATTTTCGGCCCGCAGAGTGTGTCCTGATGCGCCTTCGAAGGGCATGACCATGCCTGTGACTTCGAGGACAGGATGCCGGATTGTTTCCAAACCGAATCTCGCGAATGCGCGGGCGAACATTTCCGTTTCGATGAGGCCGGAGCGGTCGCAGAGCGTCATGAATTTCATGAGTTCCCCGTTGGATTGGTGGTGGGTGCGGTCCGCGACGACGAGGCCGCAGAGTGTGACGCGCCGGCCGATGAATTCGCCCAGGCGGGACACGGGGCAGTAGGTCTCCCAAGCGACTTCGGGCCAGAGATCGAGCGGGTGGGCGGATACGGTGAAGCCAAGGAGGTCGAGTTCGTCGCGGAGGCGCTCGGGCAGGGGTGTGGACATCGTGTGACCACGCGTTGGAAGTGTGCCGAACAGGGAGTTTCCGTTTTGGGCGAGTTGACGGATCATCCACACGGCTTCTGTGCGGCTTGTGATGATCGAGTCGAGCGCTCCGGCCCGCAGAAGCAGATGGAGTGCGGCTTCGCCGGCGGCGGTCCTCGCAAAAAAATCTTCGAGTGATGAAAAAGGCCCCCGCTGGCGTTCGATGGATATTTTTTTCAAAAGCGTTTCCGGGAGGCCGCTGATCATTTCGAGCGGCACGCGGATGAGATTTTCCCGCTCCACAAAAAATCGTCCGTGCGATGCGTTGACATCCGGCGGAAGGAATCCGATGCCGAGCCTGCGGCATTCGAGTGTGTAGAGAAGCCGGGAGTAGAAGCCCTTGCCGTGGGTCAGAACGGAGGCGAGGAACTCTGCTGGATGGTGTTTCTTCAGGCATGCGGCCTGCCAGGCCTCGAGCGCGTAGGCGGTCGAGTGGGCGCGGCAGAAGGCGTAGCCCCGGAACATGTGCACGAGATTCCAGACGGCGGCCGTCTCCGCCTCGGTGCGTCCGTTGCGGCGCGCATAGTCTTCAAACTCGAGGCGCATTTTTTCGATTTCCGCGTCGCGCATTTTCACCAGTGCCCGTCGCAGGATATCCGCCCTTCCCGGTGGCATGGCGGCGAAGGCTTCCGCGATTTGCAGGATGTGCTCTTCGTAGGCGATAACGCCGTGGGTGCTCCTCAAGACAGGCTCCAGGGAAGGGTGGGGGTATTCGGGCTTTTCGAGCCCCAAGGCGCGGCGGGCAAATGTGGATTTGCGGAGCGTGTTGGCGGCTCCGGGGCGGATCACTGAAACAATGGCGACGAGCGAGTCGATATCGCGGCAGTTGCACATTTTCGCCAGATTCGTCATGGCGGGGCTCTCGATGTGGTGCACGCCCCGGGCGTTGCCGGTGGCGATCATTTCCCACACGGAGTTGTCATCCCACGGCCCAGCGAAACCGCAGGAAACCTCAATGCCGCGCGAGGCGAGTTCGGCGCGGGCGTCGCGGAGAACGGCAAGTCCGCCTTGCGCGAGGATGTCGAGCTTCACCAAGCCGACATCCTCCACGGCGTTCATATCAAAATGCGTGGTCGGCCAGCCTTTGTTACTCTGGAAAGTGGGGGTGAAGTCGTGGATCGGACGCCTTGAGAGGACGAGTCCGCACGGATGCATCTTGGCGTGGCGAGGCAGGCCCTCCAGGCGCGCGGCGAGCCTCAGCGCGGTGAGGGCGGGCTCCTCGTCGAAGAGTCCCTGCGCCTTCGCGGTGGCGGCTGCATTTTCGGCATCCCCCGCTTTGGCCAACCACGGGAAATGCTCGGTCAAGCGCCGCACGAGCCGATCCGGCATGCCAAGGACCTTGCCGATTTCCGCAACAGCGGACCGCGCGTGGAAGGTGTTGAACCCGCCCACCACCGCCACATGGCCCGGCTTGTGCAGACGGAAGACCTTTTCGACCACCTCATCCTTTCTGTCGTGGGGAAAATCCAGGTCGATGTCGGGGAGTTTTTTCAAAGCCATGCGGTCGCGGTTCAGGAATCGCTGGAAATACAGCTCGAAACGCACCGGGCAGACATCGCTGATCCCGAGACAAAAGCAGACCAGCGAATCGGCAGCGCTGCCGCGCGTGATCCACGCGATGCCATCGCGGCGGCAGTGCTGGAGAAGATCCCACACGGTCAGAAAATATTCTTCGTATCCGACCTCGGCGATCATCTGCAGCTCGGTGTCGAGTTGCGGCCGGTATTTCCCCGCCTCCGCCCCGTAGCGCTCCGCAAGCCCGCGCACGGCGAGGCGAGCCAGAAACTCGCGGGGCGTGCAGGCCTCGGGGGGATCAAAGCGGGGGAAAGAGAGGTCGCCGAACTCAAAGGCGAAGCCGCATTCCCCGGCGATCCTTTCATCATCGGCATTGGCCACCGTTGCAAAGACGCCCCCGCTCGATTTGCCGGGGTGCTCCTCATCAAGCAGAGTGAGGGTGCGGATGCTCTCCACAATGCGGAGATGCAGGAGATCGGCTTCGCTCTCGCAGCGGATGAACGGCGCGTTGCAAGGCGAGGCAAGTAGGCCGTCGCGGTGCTGCATCCAGAAGTCGCGGGTTATTTTCGGCTCCGATAGCAGGCGGCAGAGGTTTTGGTATCCCGTCCGGTCCTTCGCATAGAGGCGGTGAGGGAGGTTGTTGACGCGCACCTCGGCGCCGATGACGGCGTGGAGCCCTGCAGCGCGGGCGGCTTGGAAAAATGGCACGGCGGCGTGGAGGTTCGGATCGCAGATTCCGACGGCCTTGCAGCCTGCCTCTGCGGCGATTTGGACGATCCGCTCGGGCGTGAGCAGGGATTCCATGAAGCTGTAGCACGAGCGGAAATGCAGCATCGCTGCCGGTGACTGCGTGGCACGCTTTGTCACGATGTGCGGTGTTTGTTTCGCCTCGCCCGCAGCGCTCCCGCTCTCGCGCAGCCAGAGGTCGTGCCCGCGCAGGATGGCTCCGCTGCCGTGGCGGGATCGGATTTCATCCACCGCCTTGGCGGCCCGGTGGAGCATGGCGGAATTTTGTGCCGCCGGGATGATCGGAAGCTCCGCAAAAAATGCACCCTTGTAGAGATTCGAGAGCCTCAATGAAACAAGACGCAGGCTCACGCGGCGTTCCCAGGCTTTTTTCAGAAGCGTGGCGATGATGCCATAAGTCGTCGTCTCCAAGTCGGTCGGTTCATCGAGACTGCAGCTGCGCAGACACTCCTCGAAATCATTGTATCGCACCCGCACGCCAATGGTCCGCGCCGCCTGTCCCTCCGCGCGGGCCTTGGCAAAGAGCCGGTCGGCCATCGAGCGCAGCACGGCCAGCACATGCGCCTCGTCGGCCGTGTCGGCTTCGAAGGTCTGCTGCTCGGAATAGGATTTCGCGGCAGGCGCCTCCGCCACCACCGGGCGTTCGTCGATGCCATTGGCGAACTCCCACAGCGTGCGTGCATTTTTCCCCGCAAAAAGCGAAAGCTGCTCCGGCGGCGTGCGT
>JBJTGE010000187.1:0-4182 GCA_046093785.1 Spartobacteria bacterium | reverse complement strand
TCGAGATCAAGGATGTGTATCTGCATCCGCTCACCCCCGACTTCCGCAAGGAGCTTTGCTCGGCATGACACGCGAGGAAGCCCAAGCCATTTACCGCGCCGGCGAGGAAACCGTCGTGCGAGTTCTGATGGAACTCTCCGCCCGCGTCGATCAACTCACAGGCGACTTCGCCCTCCTCAAAGCTGAAAACCTCGCCCTGCGCACCGAATGCCAAACCCTGCGCGCCGAAAACCTCGCCCTGCGCGAGCGAGTAAGCACCCTCGAAGCCCAACTCGCCAAAGACTCGCACAACAGCCACAAGCCACCCTCCTCCGACGGCCTCTCCAAGCCCGCCCCAAAAAGCCTGCGCCCGCCCAGCCAGCGTCCCACCGGAGGCCAGCCCGGGCATCCCGGCCACACGCTGCGCTTGATCCGGTAGTATTGGGGGTGGGAAGCGGGCTGCATTTTCCTCAAAATTTCTTCGGGCCTGTGCCGTTAGATGGCACGCCTTCTTTCCTATATTGGGAGGCATGGCGGAGCAAGTCTACCGTGCGCGCAACCCGAAAGCCTCGCCGCTGTGGCGATGCCTGGACGCGCATTTCGACACGTTCTTGGAGATCTACCCCGAGGTCTACGAGCACGATTACGGGTTCCTGCGCCCGATCATCCCTGAGGTAGTCGAGAAGTTCATGGGCTGCGGGGATTTTGCAAACGGCTTCGCCCGCGTGCGCTGCGATCACTGCGCCCATGAGTATTTGCTGCCGTTCTCGTGCAAGAGAGGGGTCAGAGGGGTCAGGAATTAATTATTGACCTGTCTACTCACACCACCGCCTCTATAAGACCGCCGATGAATCCGAGGATTTCCCGCTTGCCGTCGCGGGTTTTCGAGGAGGTCAGAAAAACATCCGGCGTCGCCGCGTGAACGCCTGCAAGCGCTTTCAAGAAGGCCTCCGTGTTTTTTTTCACCTGCGAGGGCTTGAGTTTGTCGGTTTTGGTGAAGACGACGGCGAACGGGCGCTCGACCTCGCCGAGCCATTCCAGAAATTCGAGATCGATTGTTTGAGGCTCGTGACGCGAATCGACCAACACAAAAACGCTGCGGAGGTTTGGCCTGTCGGCGATGTAGCCGGCGATGATGTCTTGGAACGCGGCGCGGTGTCCCTTTGGCACCTTGGCGTAGCCGTATCCGGGCAGGTCCACCATGCGAAAGGCTCCGTTGATTTTAAAAAAATTGATGAGCTGTGTGCAACCGGGCGTCTGCGACACACGGGCGAGCCCTTGTTTGCCGGTGAGGAGATTCAAGAGCGAGGACTTGCCCACATTCGAGCGGCCGATGAAGGCGAACTCCGGCACATCGTCGGCAGGGCACGCCTCAAGGCCCGGACTACTTTGTAGGAATTCAGCGGAAGTGACGCGCATGTCCGGTCAATCAATGAACCGGCGGGTGATGTCTCCGTAGCTCTCGATGCGGCGGTCGCGCAGGAATGGCCAGTGGGTGCGTTGCGTGTCCACACTCTCGAGATCGACCTCCACCACGAGCACCTCGTCCTTGTCGCAGGATGCCTTGGCAATGATCTCGCCCGAGGGGTCGGCTGCGAAACTTTGTCCCCAGAATTCGATTCCATCGCCACCATCCGGAGCCTCGTGTCCCACGCGGTTGGGGGCGAAAACATAGCATCCGTTGGCGATGGCGTGGCCGCGTTGAACGGTCTCCCAAGAGGAATGCTGGCGGCGGCCGTATTTTTCCTTCTCCATGGGATGCCAACCGATCGCGGTCGGGTAGAAGAGGATTTGCGCCCCCTGAAGAGCCGTGAGGCGGGCGGCTTCGGGATACCATTGATCCCAGCACACACAGACGCCGATCCGGCCGAAGCGCGTGTCCCACGCCCGAAAGCCGAGGTCACCCGGAGTGAAGTAAAATTTCTCGTAGAAAAGCGGATCGTCCGGGATGTGCATTTTGCGGTATTTGCCGAGAAATGCTCCGTCGGCATCAATGATGGCTGCGGTATTGTGGTAAAGGCCGGGCGCGCGGCGTTCGAAGAGCGAGGCGACGATCACCACGCCGAGTTCTTTTGCGAGATTTTGAAAAGTCACCGTCGCAGGGCCGGGGATCGGTTCGGCGAGGTCGAAGTATTTGTGGTCTTCGATCTGGCAAAAATAGACCGACTGGAAAAGTTCCTGGAGGCAGATGATGTTCGCGCCCTTGGCGGCGGCCTCGCGCACGCCGCGGATGGCGGCGGCGGTGTTGGCTTCGACATCGAGCGAGCAGGCGTTTTGGACGAGGCCGACTTTGATTCGGGAATTTGGCATGCGTGAGTGGTATTTTTTTGAGGCGGTCGAGTAACGGGCTGTGTGTGTCACAATTTTTTCACTTGGAAAATCGGCTTGCCTCGAAAATCCGCATTCCGGAGTATGAAGCATGAAATCTATATCGAACGGGGCGCGCGGCGCCGGAGATTGGGATAGTCTTTTCTACAAAGCGGCTGACGATTTCTTCCTTGGCTGCGAGGGCCTGGCTCTCACCTACGACGATGTGTCACTCGCCACGCTCTACAGCGAGATTGTGCCGAGGGAAGCGAACTACGAAACACGCCTCGCAGAGGGCTTGAGCCTGCACTTGCCCGTGGTCTCGGCCGATATGGATACGGTCACCGAGTCGCGCATGGCTATCGCCCTTGCGCTCCACGGCGGACTCGGATTGATCCACTACAACATGCCCCCGAAGCAGCAACTCTCCGAGGTTTCAAGGGTCAAAAACCATGTCCACGGATTGATTCGCGAGCCGATCAAAGTCCACTCGGATCAAAAAATCGGCGATGTGTTGAATCTCATCGAAGAGAAAAAATTCACCTTCAGCACATTTCCCGTGGTCGATGAATCCGGGCTTCTGCTGGGCCTCCTGCCCGGACACTGCGTCCGCGCGCGCTTCGCCTCGCGGGGTGTGGGGGAGGCGATGGTCAAGAGGCCCTCGGTTCTGACGATTCGGGAGGACGAACTCGGCGGCGATCCCATTGCGCGGGCAGACCGGTTTTTCACGGACAATATCGGCATTCACAAACTCCTCGTTGTGGACAGGGACGACCACCTGAAAGGTCTCTTCACGCTGAGTGATATTGAAAGAATTTCGCAGGAGCGATCCTTGCAAACCAAGCCTGCGAGGGACGCCAAATTCCGCCTCATCTGCGGTGCGGCAATCAGTCCACCAAGACTTCCCGATGGCTCACTCGACAAGGATTCCCTCCTCGCCCATGTGGGCGCCATGGTCGAACGCGGTCTGGATGCCGTGGCCGTCTCGACAGCTCACGGACACACGCGTGGAGTCGGTGAGGCTGTGAAGGCCATTCGCTCCGAGTTCGCCTCCCTGCCAATCATCGCCGGAAATGTGACGAGCGGCGCTGGAGTTCAAGTCCTCGCCGAGTGTGGTGCGAATACCATCAAGGTGGGGCAAGGCCCCGGTTCCATCTGCACGACGCGCGTCGTCGCCGGCGTGGGCATTCCCCAACTCACCGCGCTCTATGTTTGTTCTAAGGCTGCCGAAAGTTGCGGAGTCACCATACTCGCCGATGGAGGCATCACCAAATCCGGCGACATCGTGAAAGCCCTCACCCTCTCGCACGCGGTCATCTGCGGCAGCCTCCTCGCAGGTTGTCCCGAGGCGCCGGGCCAGATCATGGAAATCAACGGGAAATTCTATAAACAATACCGAGGCATGGGCAGCCACGCCGCCATGAAGGCTGGCAGCGCAGCCCGCTACGGGCACGGCAAGGACATCAACCGCAAATCCGCTGCCGAAGGCATTGAGGCACTCAAAGAGGTATCCGCGCCTGCCGACACCGTTCTCGCCCAACTCGCCGGAGGTCTCCAAAGCGGCATGGGCTACCTGGGAGCTGCAAATCTGGCTCAACTCCGCGTCAATGCCCGCTACACCCGCATCACGACATCCGGCCTGCGCGAGAGCGCACCGCACGATGTGATCGAGGTCAAGACCGGCAACGCAATCTGAGCGTCCCCTACTCCGCCTGCTTCGGAAACATCTCTGAAATGAGGTGTGCGTAGCGGTCTGTGATGACATGCCGCTTGAGCTTGAAGGTATTGGTCATTTCATCGCCCACCTCGAAGGGCTTCGGAACGAGTCTCCATGCGGTGATGCGCTCGAAGGATTTGAAGCCCTTCGAGTGGTTGATGAGGTTGCGAATCTCCTCG
>JBJTGE010000186.1:0-2277 GCA_046093785.1 Spartobacteria bacterium | reverse complement strand
GCCGACGGGTGTGCCATCGTTTTTGATTCCGAACCAGAGTTCGCCGGCGCCATGCTTGTTGAGTATGGCGGCGATCGAATTCAGACCTTCGCCCAACTCGGCGAGGCTTTTTTTGAACTCGATGGTTTCGGATTCGTTCATTTCAAGAGTGGAAGCGCGCGGAGGAGATCATGGGGTTGGTTAAATTTGGGTGGTGGATTTTGGGTTGACGGCGCGCTGCGCCTGAATCTTGGGGCCGCTCGGCGATCCGTCCCTACCTTTTAAACGAATGCTCGGCGCGGATACCACGGCGCTGACAGTGCATCGCCCTCCAGATTTTTTGAAGGTGGTCATTGCGGAACGGTTATTGCCGCGAGCGCGCGGCCTTTTTCGGTGAGGCGGTATTTTTGCAAACGGCTGTTGGGTTTCCCGGGTATGGTGCGCTCGATGAGGTGGTGTGCAAGCAACCACAGAATCTGTTTTTTCAATTCTCCGGAAACCGTCTGGTGGCCGACGGCGCGAGCGATTTCCATTTTCGCCAAAGGCCCGTCGGCCAGGCAACTGGCAACTAGACTCGCCAAGTGCGACTCGGGCCGTGACTCGGGCCGTGACTCGGGCTTGGCGGCATCGATGGCCTGCAAATAAGACGGCGCGAAGGGAAATTCGGTCCAGAGGCCAGTGGGCTCGAGGGTGAAGCGGGGCTTGGGGGTTTCCGCTTCGCGGCAGGCAGTGAGGATGCGCTGGATGCCGCGGCCCCAGGTTTCGATTTCTCCGGAGCGGAAAAAGACATGGGCGATGGCGGGATTGTGTGGGGCGGAGGAATGCGGGCCGAGGAGTTTTTTGAGGGTCCAGCCTTCGGGAAGGGTGCAGGGGTTCCAGATGGAGAGGCGGTTGGCATAGACGCGGATTTGAACTGGAGCAGGGACGGCGTAATCGCGATGGACGAGGGCGTTGAGGATGGCTTCGCGCAGGGCGGCGTCGGGCACGGGGAAGCGTTCGATGCGCTGGATGCCGCGGTAGGTGATGGCGGCTTTGAGATACTTGGTTTGCAGGAGATCGATGGTGCGGGCGGCGAGGGAGAAGAGGTCGCCGTGGAGGGTGTCGTGATAGGCGAGGTCGGACTCGGAACGGAAGTAGCCGATTTTCACGAAGGCACCGGTGAGGAATTTCTCGGGGTCTTCGTGGAAGAGCAGCACGGCGGCGCGTTTGAGATAGGTGCCTTCGGCGAGTTGGAGTTTTTCGATGAGGGCGGCTTTGGATGAGCGCATGTCCTCCGGAGCGATGCGGCCTGCGGCGCGGGCGAGGCTGCGGAAGCGGCGGATCGCGCTGGCGGAGAGATTGGCGATCTTGACGCCGGGCACGGGAACGCTGTCCCAAGTGCGGCCATGGCGGCGGAGCAAAAACCGGTCGAGTGCGGGGCCTTTGAGTTCCTGAAGGGTGCTGCCGCTGCGGACAAAATAATGCCCGCGATAGCTGATGGGATGGGGATAGGAATCGACGGCGATTTCGAGCCAGGGCAGGCCGTTTTCCTTGCGCAAATTCACGGCAACCAGAATGCCGAGGAGGTCGCGGACTTTGTTTGGGATTTCCTCCAAGAGCCGCTTGGCATCGGGAAGACCGACGATGCGGCCCTGGTCGTTGCGCCCGATGTGCAGCGAACCGCCACCGGCATTGGCAAAGCCGCAAATCCAGCGCAGGCAGTCGTCGCGCCAACTTTCCTTCCACTCGATGTGCTGGTCTTCGATCACGGGTGCTCCGATGTGACAGCGGGGCTGCCATTGCTCAACGCGCCGAAGAGCGCGGATTCGCCGCAGGTGCCGATCAAATCAACATCAAAGTCGATTTGGGTTGTCGAAATCATGAAGTGGTCTTGCGTCATTTTTTGTTGGCGGAATGGATGCAGGGCACATGCCTACACCAGCAGGTGTCGCAAAAGCTGCAACAGGGCGGCAGAGCACATTTAATGGGGGGCAAGGAACTCGTGGTGGGGTGAAAATACACAGGTACCTTTTTTATCGGAGACGCAGAAAAAATCGGAGGAGAAAATTTGTCATAGCGCTGTGGCGGCGAGAGCGGTTGAAGCGGGCGACATCGTATTGGATGAAGGCAACGAGAAAACCGACGAGCACGGTGCCATGCGTGAGCCATGGAGAGTTGATGCAAACAACGGCTCCCAGTTGGGCGGCGAGGAGCAGGAGGTAGAGGGCGCAGACGATGGCGATGCCGCCAGCCAAGCCGGCTTTTTCAAAGAGCCAGCGGGCGATCGGATTCGACTCCCCGTGCGCGCCGATGAAACGC
>JBJTGE010000185.1:0-3018 GCA_046093785.1 Spartobacteria bacterium | reverse complement strand
CCTACCTTTTCAGCCCGCAGGTCTTCATCGATGCCGCCCAGGGCAAGATGTGGCATTTCTAACGCGCAAGTTCCCGTAGCAGCGCCTTGTTGCTTTTGAAACTTCGAAAAGTGGCGCGGTAGCGCCCGGTCCCGGGGAGCGCGCCCGCCTCGGGCGCACAGTCACGCGCCCTCGCGGGGCGATTGGAAAAATCCGGCCCGTGGCCGCTCGAAGCTCTTCATGTCGGGCGCGGGGCGCACCCGACGGCACCCGAGGGCGGGCGCGCTCCCCGGGACAGGGTGCTAACGCGCCACTTTTCGAAGTTTCAAAAGCAACAAGGCGCTGCTACGGGAACTCGCGCGTTAGAAATGCCACATCTTGCCCTGGGCGGCATCGATGAAGACCTGCGGGCTGAGGAGGTAGGATTTCGGGGGATTCGGAAGCGGGCCGTCGTCGAGCACAGGAAGATTTTTGCCGATGGTTTCATCCCATGGTTGGCTCTTGGCGATGTTCAGTGGAGCTCCCTTCGGCACGATTTCGAAGACCTCCTTGGCGGCGATCAGCGGCATGCGCACGCAGCCGTGGGTGGCGGGCGAAGGCTTCACGAAGCCCCAGTGGATGCCATAGGCGGGCTTGAATTCCATCCAGTAGGTCATCGGGTAGCCGGCATCGGGCTGGCTGACCCTGCGGCGCTGGGCCTGTTTGGAGTAAATGGTGAAGTCGCCCTGCGGTGTCGGAGTGGCGGCTGTGCCGACGGTGACCGGAGTGGCGATGAGGACCTCGTTGCCCTCGACCACATACAAACGCTGCGCGCCGGTGCTGATTTTGACTTTCACCGCTGAGGGATTTTTCGGCTTTTTGTCCGGCGGGTCGAATTTGAACGAGTGCGAGTGCGAGGCGGTTTGCGTGGTTTCGCATCCGGTGAGGCCAAGGAGGGCTGTGGCGGCGACAGCAGCGAGGAGCAGGTGGAGAGTGGATTTGGTCATGGAAATTGGTGATGTTTGAAGCGGCAAAGAGGTCGTCCGTCAAGCCATTGGCTCCGGTTTTTGAAGTTCCAGCCGTGGCCCGGATGCCGGCTGCCAGGGATTGATCTGAAAGTTCGAGTTTAGAATTTGTTCTCTCCATCCGGCGCACAAAGCACACGCGGCTTCGATATCGAGGTGCATGTGGAGCGGTCCATAGGGCGTGATGTTTTTGATCCCCAGCGCCAGCAATCGCGCGGCGGGATGCAGCCTTCGGCCGTCGGTCGGATGCCACGGCCGGGCGTGTTGTTTTTTCAAATGCACGAATGCGCCGGCGATCTGGATGAGGCCTTTGAAGTAGAGATGATTTTCGTCGCGGCATTCGAGCCAGAGGTGCTCCAAAACATCGTGGGCCTCATAGTAGTCACCCCGGTTGAAGCACTCGAAGTAGCCCGCATAGCAGGGATGGAATCCGCCGCCGTGCGAGGATTCAAGGGCTTCGACAAAGGCGGAGATGCGCTCGTGCTTCGACATGGGTTTACTTTCCAACAACCACACCGAGGCCCGCAAGGGTGCGTGCGTCGAGTTTTCCGCTTTGGGGCAGGCTGTGCAGGGATTGCCATTCCTTGATTGAAGCATTGAGCGTCGCATTCGGCAGGCCATTGTGCGGGCCGGCGTAGGTGCCCAAATCTGCAAACATCCGCTGGACACTCCGAATCGCTTCGACCTGTGAGGCGGCATCCTTTCCTGCGAGCGGCCCTCCCTCGAAGAGCGCGCCGATTTTAGGATATTCCGGCACCGGCGGCGGAGCTTTGACTCCAAGCGCATCGAGTGTTTGCTGGTTCAACGAGCCGGTGACCTTGAGTTTTTCTGCGAGCTGGAACCTGCGGATGGCCGCGCTGGTGACACTTCCCTGCGAGCCATCCACGCGGGCTTTGTAGTATCCTAGAACCGCAAGCCGTGCCTGCGCCGCACGGACCGTCTCATCGGCCCGAAGAGGGCAAAGGCCGAAGACAAGGAAAATCCCCGCCGCGAGCAATGGCAGTGCGGGTGTCCGGCTTCTGCTGGCATGTGCATCTGGAGGCTTCATGATTCGAGTTGGATTGGAAAAATCGACCCCGGATCGAGCGCGAGGGCCGTGAGTTCCATCTGGGCATCCCTCGCGCTGTCGGCACACTCGACGGGACTCCGGGGAATCGATGCGGCGATCTTGAAAAAATTCGCTGTATAGCACGAGGCGGCATCGGGCCACGGCGTGGGTTTCAGGGCGTTTTTCCGAAAAGCTTCCAGTCGCGGATTCCCAATTTTGCACATTTCCCAAGAGGCTTGCGAGGGATGTGACAGCACTTCCAATTGAGCCCTGCGGCTCAGGCGGCTGAAGGCGACGGGGCTGTCCGCATCGAAGTGGAGCGCGGGGAAAACATCCTGGATTGGCGCGGGCAAGGCGGTTTTTGCACATTCCGCCAGTGAGGCCTGACGGCGCGCCTCGGCCTTTGCGTCAAAAAGCCCTGGTGCGATCAGGACTTCTTGGTAAAGTTGTGGAAACTCAAAACCAAGGGCGGAGAGATCGGGCATTACGGATGGAATGGCGCGGGCGATCAGCGGCGTTCCCGCAGCCGCAGCTTCGACGAATGCCATGCCGAACCCCTCCTGCACGGATGTGTGGATGACCGCCCCAGCGCCTTGAAGGACATCCGTTACGCGAGGAGCTCGGGGCTTGTCGAGCAGCCCGAAATGCACGCGCCATCCATGACGCCCTGCAGCATTTTTCAGGTCGTTGGCGTATCCGGTTTCATCCAACGAAAACTGCCCCGAGGTTGTGGCCATAATGGCCTCCGGTGCGAGCCAGCGCGTCAGGAGGACGGCCTCGAGGAGATTCTTTCGTCGTAGAAATCGAGTCGGGTAAATCCAAACGGGCGCATCGGATTTCAGCTCTCTCTCAACCCAAGCGCGGGCGGCATCAATCTCCGCAGAGTGCGATGGGGAGCGGCTCAAGACGGGATTGGGCAAGTGGAACGCCCTGCCTGGAAAAAAACGCTCCAGCGTCCGGCAATCCCGCAAATTGATGCCCGCATGC
>JBJTGE010000184.1:0-2589 GCA_046093785.1 Spartobacteria bacterium | reverse complement strand
GTCTTTCGATGTCGCGCGCGGGGCGCACCCGACAGCACCCGAAGGCGGGCGCGCTCCCCGAGACCGGGCGCTTCCGCGCCACTGTTCAAAGATCAAAACGCATGCAGCCATCGGCATAATCAACAGTTCGATCATCGCCTCGTCCGCAATTCCCGAGGAAAAACATAGAAAGTGGAACGACAAAAAATTTGGACGATCGTCCAAATTTTTTGTCGCAGATACTTCTCTACAGCATGCGAGGGGCGCACCCGACAGCACCCGAAGGCGGGCGCGCTCCCTGAAACCGGGCGCTTCCGCGCCGCTGTTCAAAGATCAAAACGCATGCAGCCATCGGCATAATCAACGGTTCGATCATCGCCTCGTCCGCCAGTCCCGAGAAAAAACATAAAAAATAGGACGACAAAAAATTTGGCCGATCGTCCAAATTTTTTGTCGCAGAAAATTCTCTACAGCGGGCGCGGGGCGCTCCCGACAGCACCCGAGGGCGGGCGCGCTTTCCGAGACCGTGCTTTTCCGGGGTTCCTACAGCGTTTTGTAGTCGGTGTAGCCAGCAGCACCGGGCGAGTAGAATGTGGAGGCGTCGGGTTCGTTGAATCCCTCGCCGGCCTGGATACGGGCGGGGAGGTCGGGGTTTGCCAGAAAAATTCTTCCGAATGCAACTGCGTCGATTTTTCCAGAGGAAATGGCATCCGAGGCTTCCTCGGGCGTGTAGCCCATATTTGAAACGAGGACGCCGGAGAAGTTTTTGCGGACGGGGGTGAGAACATCCGCGTGTTGCTCACCGAGCAGGTCGGCGCGCATGACATGGAGGTAGGCCAAATGAAGTCCATCGAGACGCTTGGCCAGCCATGTCGCCAAGGCCACGGGATCACTGTCGGACATGCTGTTGAAGCTATTCAGCGGAGAGATGCGAACGCCCACCCGCGTGGAATCCCAGACGGTTGAAACGGCCTCCAAAATCTCCAGCAAAAACCGGGCGCGGTTTTCGATCGGACCGCCATATTGTCCGGAGCGCTTGTTGGCGCCATCGCGAAGAAACTCGTCGATCAGGTAGCCATTGGCGGCATGAATTTCTACGCCGTCAAAGCCGGCGAGTTTGGCGTTTTCGGAGGCCTTTTTAAAACCGGCCACTATTGAGGGAATCTCATCATCGCGGAGTTCGCGCGGCGTGTCGTATGGCTTTTTGCCATCCGGCGTGTGCACCTCGTCGTTCGTGATGGGTAGGGCGCTGGGAGCGACTGGCTGCGCTCCTCCATTGAAGAAGGAAGGACAAGCCCGCCCGCCGTGCCACAATTGGAGAAAAATTTTTCCATCCTTGGAGTGAACGGCATCTGTCACTTTGCGCCAACCGGCAATCTGGGCTTCGGAGTAAATCCCTGGCTCGGCGTAAAAGGCGGAGTTGCCTTCGATGACCATCGTCGCCTCGGCAATGATGAGGCCCGCAGAAGCCCGCTGGGCGTAGTATTCCGCCATGAGGTCGCCAGGCACGTGCCCGGCTTCGGCGCGGCAACGCGTGAGAGGTGCCATGAAAATGCGGTTTGGCACTTCGAGAGCGCCGAGTTGGAGAGGTTGGAAGAGTGCGGAGTTCGACATGGGATTGGTTTTTTCTGGTGATGAAATGCAGGAATGCGCGGCGTGCGGCCACGACTTGGATCAGGCCCAAGACCGAGACAAGCAGAACGGGAGGCTTAAGCAAGGCTCTGGCATCGAGGAAAAAGAAATTGAAGGCCGCGATATTCACAATGATCGGCCCCAAAATGAGCAAGCCGAGGTTCCGCGTCCGGGGAAAAACAACAAGGATCCAACCGAGGATTTCCAGAACTTTGGCAAAAGCTACAAGAGAGCGCTCCGATTCGGCAGTCATAGACAGCCGCTACAAACCCGCGTGGCGGCGCGGTTCGAAAATCTGGGAGGGATATCGTCTCGCATGTCCCATTTTTCAGCTGCGATGCGGCGTTTCTTCTGGATACGATGGCGGCTCCGCCGCGCAAATGGGTCAGCGGCGGCCTCCGACTCGTAGCCTACGCCTCGGAGAGCGCGCCGACCCTACCTTGTTTTCACGGGCGCGCTTTCGCGCGATTGCTGGAGCGGCGTCTCTGTGAGCGACAGGGCGGGGAGCTCCGATTCGGCAGTCATAGACAGCCGCTACAAACCCGTGTGGTGGAGTGAGGACTGTTTACCTCACCACTCGGGCGCCGCCGCCTTTCATGAGTTTTTCGACTTCCTTGCGGGTGGCCATGGAGGTGTCGCCGGGCGTGGTGGAGGCCAGGGCGCCGTGGGCGGCGCCGTAATCGACGGCGGCTTGAGGGTCGTTTTGGGAGAGGAATCCGAAGGAGAGGCCACTGGCGAAGCTGTCGCCGCCGCCGACGCGATCAAGGATGTCCAAGCCGGGATATTTGCGGCTCTCGTAGAATTTTCCGTCGTGCCAGCAGATGGCACTCCAGTCGTGCTTGCTCGCGGTGATCACGCCGCGCAGCGTCGTGGCGGCCACTTTGAAGTTTTTGTATTCCTGCACCGCGGTTTCGATCTTGAGCTTGAAGGCCTCCGTCTCGATGTTGGTCAGGTTGTGGTCGTCGCCCTCGACCGCGA
>JBJTGE010000183.1:0-9240 GCA_046093785.1 Spartobacteria bacterium | reverse complement strand
AAAAAACTCGACCTCATGAAACGGGATCGGGCTGGGGAGTCGAAGGTCGGGCAGAAATTTGATTATCTTCGCAGCAAACAAGCTCCGGGCCTGCCGAATCGTGGAGTTGCAGGAGGTCATTCGCGAGCGCTCTTCTGCTGGCGTCTTTGCCTGCTTGGCATATTCGAGCCTCCACTTTTGCACAGCGGGCAGGGTCAAAATCTCAAGACTCGTTGCATCGATCTTGGCGCGGTATGCCTCGGCCCCACCTTTTTTCGGGCCGAATCGCTTCTTGGATTTCTCCACGGCGAGAATGTCAGCAACGATCTTGCGGAGGGCACGCGAGTAAGAAGTAAAAGTAGATTCATTTGCCTCGGAAACCTTCCTGGCAGCGGTGATCCAATCCCCTACTGATGTCACTGGCGGGGGTTGATTGAGGTCTGACTCGTTCCTTGGTCGATGCTTGGCTTGAGCCGCATCCCACCCCATCACAAGAATGTCGTTGTAAATTCCAGCAGCTATTTTCGCGGCGGCTTCTTTGTTGCCTGTCCCGGTTGTGAAAGTCGTTCGCTTTCCCTTAAATTGAACCCTCATGATGTAATGGGGCGAAACAATTCCATCGTCATTCCTCCCTTTGAAAATCCGCGATGCCCAAAAGCCTGCGGAATTTTTGCCAAGAGTGCCAGTTTTTGGGTTTGCCACTAATTTGCCACTTTTTCTGCGCTCTGTTGTTTCAGATTGATCCGGAGTAATTCGAGATTCAGAATCCATGTGAGCCTTTCTGGTATTGGTTTTTGACGGTTTTTTAGAAATCATTTCCAAACACATTAGCACATAGTGCAAGCTAATAAAACGCTTAACTCTTAATCAATTGGTTCCGGGTTCGAGCCCCGGGGGGCGCACTTCTTTGAGAGTCGTTGTGGAAGTTGGGCTATCAATTTCTAAAAATTCCGCACCGATGCTGGCGTTGATCAGCTTCGCGTGACTTGGAGGCCGGTGTTTGAGATGTCCATTCGCACGAAGCGGGCTCTGGGGTTTGGCGGGAGGGTGGTGAGTTCGTGGCGGATGCGGGAGGCGGCTTCGGCGTCTTTTGCGAGGAAGAGGATGTAGCCGCCGCCTCCGGCGCCGGGGAGTTTTGCGGCGGCGGTCCAATCGGAGACGCGGTTCAGGATGTCTTGGACGGCGGGCGGGTTGGTTCCAGCATCGAGGGCACAGTTGAGTTCCCATGTGCGCCTCACGACGCTGCAGAGGCCGTCCCACGACTCGCGTTGCAGGATATCGAACGAATCGCGCGCATGGGCGGCGATTTCGTCGAGGAGGGACATGGTTTCCGGGCGGTTGAGAAACATTCCGCGCACGATTTCGCGGAGGATGCCTTTTGCGACGCGGGTGATGCCTGTGTAGTAGAGCAGGGCCATGCCGTTGGTGTTCGACGGACCGAAGAGGTGCTGGGGGAGCCAGCGCACGAGACCGCGTTGGGTGAAGCCGGGCGAGGATTCGATCATTTTCAGGCCGCGATGGATTCCGCCTGCCTGGTCCTGCCATCCGCCGCCTGGTGTGAGGAGTTGTTCCAGCGCAAGGGTGCGCGAGCAGATTTCCTCGTGATCCCAGCCGAGGCCGCAGACTTCGGAGAGGGTGCCGAGAAGTGTGGCGGCGAGGATGCTGCTGGTGCCGAGGCCGGAGCCTTTCGGCGTGGCGGCGAGGAGGGAGATTTCGAGTCCGCCGCCGAATTCCCCAAGGAGGGCTTCGAGGGATGCCGCGCGGGTGTGGGCTGTGAAGCGGGGATGGAAGCCGGCGAGGGCGAGCGCGGCCTTCGCGAGCGAAAACTCGGCGCCGACATGGGTGAAGTCCTCAAGCTCCTCGAAGGTGCGGATGCGCGTTTCGGCTCCGAGGTCGATGGAGCGGATGACGATTTCGCGGAGCGCTGGAACGCGGGCGAAGACCTGCACGGGCGGCTGGCCATTCAAATCCAGCGCGACATTCACGACAGCCCCGCCGCGTTTGAGGCAATACGGCGGCGTGTCGGTCCAGCCTCCGGCGAGGTCGATGCGGATCGGGCAGCGTCCCCAGATGATCTGGTCATCCACCGCAGTCCGCACGGGCGCGCATTTTTTGGAAGCGATGCGATCGACCACCAGATCGCTCAGAAACGAGAAGGCGCGCTTTTCGTAGAGGTTTGAAACGGCTTTCTCGCCGCGCGTGTGGGCCACCTGTGAGCAGAACATGGCCTCGGAGAGAAAATCCAGCGGTGAGCCGCCGGGTGCGCCGAGTTCCGGAGTGGCGGCTTTGGTTTCGGCGTAAAACCGCGCTGTGCTGTCGAGGTCGAGGCGGAAAAAAGGGTTGTTGCCGCGCTGCGCGAACAGGCGCGGGGTGACGGCGGCAATCTGGCGGCGTCTCGCGGCGAGCAGGCGTGCGGGATTGAAGCGCTCGGTGATTTCCTGTGCGGAGAGGCGTTCGCTGGTTTTCCAGATTGCGAGGAGTTCGGCATCCTTGGCTGGCTCTTGCGAGGACATCCAAGAAACCATGCGCGCCGTGAGGGCGGTGGACTCCAGAATCGGAAACAGGCGGGCTGCTTGAATATCCGTTGTGGAGGACAATCCGCAGTCTGCTGGAGTGATGCCGCGCCGTTGGAACCATAGTTCGCAGGGTTCGCCAAGCCATTGGGTGGATGCTTCGCCGATCGCGCCCTTGAAGGAATCGTCAAATCCATACACGCGCAGGCAGTGTGCGGATTCGCCCACGGGGGGCGTGTCCACGCAGACTCCGGGCGCGAGCGTGAGCGTTCCGATTTCCGCTGGCAGGTTGGTGAGAACATTTTCGGAAGTGAGAGGGAGCGCCGCTGGGAGGATGCAATTCTCGACCCAGATGAGCTTGTTGGCGGCCGAGCGCGAGCTGAAGGCGAAATCGGAATTCAGGACATACATGTCCGGGTGCGGCTTCAGCGAGAGGTGTGATTGGCCGCGCTGGTCGAGGCTGCGGTTTTGAAGGGCGGAGACGGATTCGATCATCTGGCGGCTGGTGCCGAAGTGATAAAACTCGGCATCAGGCAGCGGCACGACGGCACAGGTCAGGCTGGCGATATCGTCATCATGCACGGCGGGGCGGCTTCCCATGCAGGGGCCCATGCCGGCGTAGAGTTCGTAGAAATCCGGCACGCCTTTGGCAAACGCACCTGCTTTGGCATTCCATCCGCACTTTTTTAAAAGCACGGAAACCGCCTTGGCGCTGAGCAGCCAGAGGCCGGTATCGACCAGGAAGAGATGGTCGGAGGCGAGCTTGGTGATTTCGTCGGGCTTGGGTTTTTGAAGGAAGAAAGCGAGTTCCTCGGGGCTGGACTTGGGGGTGAAGAAAACCCCGAAGTGCGAGGCGGTGTGGGCATCCACCCACATTCCCAGGCCAAGGATGTCGGCCTCCGGCATGGCGGGAAGCCTCGGAGGAAAGCGCAGGAGGACATCTCCGCTGGCAACCATGACGCGGCTCTGCAACGGAGCGCGCGCGGCGATGTGGCCGAAGCCGGGCATCTGCACATCGAGCAGCGTTTGGTCGAGGCGCTGGCCATCCGCCCATCGCAAGGCGGGGAATGGCATGAGGATTTTGCCCGTGGCGGCGTAGGCTGGCAGGCGGCGGCTCTGTCCGCCGGCCATGAGCGCGAGTTTGAGAGTCGGTTCCTCACACCATTCCTCGAACGGCGCGTTCCCGCTTTTGTTGCGCCACGCTTCGGCGAGCAGGTGGGCCACGCCTCCGCCGGAGCCGAGCTTGCTGCCAGCGGGGTCGCAGGCGGCGAACCATCCCGCGCCATCGGCCGTGCCGGGGAAGTGCGCGGACATGGCGGGTGGCAGCGAAATAAGCCGCTCGATTTTCATATTAGAGGAGTTCGGCGATCTGAATGGCATTGAGGGCGGCACCCTTCAGCAACTGGTCGCCGCAGACCCAGAAGGCGATGCCATTTTCCATCGCACAATCGCGGCGGAGACGGCCGGCGAAGCAGTCGTCCTTCCCGGCGCAGTCGAGCGGCATGGGATATCCATCCTCCACGAATTGGAGTCCGGGCGCATTTTTGAGGGCTGTGCGGGCCTCCTCGAGCGAGACGGGTTTTGAAAACTCGGCACTCACGGCCACCGAGTGGGCGCGGTAAACGGGAACGCGCACACAGGTCACCGAGGCCTTGAAGTCGGGCAGGTGCATGATGCGGCGACCCTCGTTTTCCATTTTCATTTCCTCTTTCGTGTAGCCGGTGTCCAAGAAGGAATCGACTTGGGGAATGACATTGAACGCGATCTGGTGCGGGAAAATTTCCTTCACGATCGGGCGGCTCTTGGCGAGGGCTTCGGTCTGGTGCCGGAGTTCATCGATGGCACGCGCACCCGCACCGGAAACGGCTTGGTAGCTCGACGCAAAGAGACGGGTCACGCCAAACGCGCGGTGTAGCGGATGCAGCGCCATGAGGGTGATGGCCGTCGTGCAGTTCGGATTCGCAATGATGCCGCGATGGTTTTTGACATCCGCTCCATTGATCTCGGGAACGACGAGCGGGACATCGTGCGACATGCGGAAGGCGGAGGAATTGTCCACCACCACGGCGCCACTGGTCACCGCCGCGTGGGCGAAGTCGCGCGAGATCGCCCCGCCCGCGCTGAAGAGCGCGATGTCGATACCCTCGAAAGAATTCAAATGCAGGGGTTCCACCGTGATTTCCTCGCCACGGAAGGTGAGTGTTTTTCCGGCGGAGCGGGGCGATGCGAGAAGGCGGAGGCTGGCAACGGGGAAGTTGCGGCGTTCCATGACGCGGAGCATTTCGACTCCGACCGCACCGGATGCGCCGACGATTGCGACTCTATGGGGTTTTGACATAATGAACATTTATGACACCTGACATGCCCGCACGGCAATCCTTGGAAGAATGGGAAATGCGAGTGGACATTTCCCGCCAGGTGCTGGAGCTGCGGCGTTGCGGAGAGTCGATCAAATCCTGGCCCGTCTCCACATCGCGTTTTGGCGTGGGATTCGAGCCCGGAAGCTTCAAGACGCCCACGGGGCACTTCGCTGTGCAGGAAAAAATCGGTGCCGGCGCGTCGTTGTGGGCGGAATTCAAAAGCCGGCAACCCACCGGGAATATCGCCCAGCCAGGCGGCGAACATGACGGCATTCTGACCCGCATCCTCTGGCTCTCCGGCCTCGACGAGGAGAATGCGAACACGCGTGATCGCTATATTTATTTTCACGGGACGAATCGCGAAGACCTGATCGGAACGCCTGCCAGCCACGGCTGCATACGGCTCCGCAACGCCGACATGGCGGAGCTCTTCGATCTGGTGCCTGAGGGCGCGAGAGTGGTTATCGGCTGAAGGTTTCGCCGTTGAGAAAGCCTTTCGCGACGAAGCCTTCTTTCTCCAAGCGGATCATCGCAGCGCCTGTGCGATCCTGACGAAAGAGATGGATGCCCAGGCCCTCAACCATGGAGGCCCACTGCTCATCGATCGGTTCGTTTGAGGGGAAGCCGGCCGCTGTGGCCACGACAAGCGAGGGATTGACGGCGCGGAGAAATGAGGCCTCGGGAGGAACGCCCGAGTGGTGGCGGCCTACAATCAGGATATCCGCCGCGATGGCGGAGCGTTGATTTTGAAGCAGCCACTCGAAGGTGGCGGGGCCGGCGTCGGAGAGAATCAAGGCACGCGTTGTGGACGACTCCAGCAAAGCCACGAGCGATTTGTCATCCGCCGTCGCTGCCACGAGATCCGGCGGGGGATGCAGGATTTGCAGCGTCATTGATGGACTGATCTCAAGGCGATCGCCCGCCTGCGCTTTGGTAATAGGCAAATTGGAGGCGTTCACCGCCGCATGAAGCCTGCGGCGCACGGGTGATCGGTCCTGAAGCGGGGAGTCGATGATTCGTGGGAGCGCATTCGTGTCGAGCAGGCTGGCGACTCCGCCGATGTGGTCGGCATCTCCGTGTGTGAGCACCAGAGCGTCGGGCCGCCAGCGGCCCGTGCTGCGCATCCAGGGGGTGACAACATTTTCAAAATCCCACCGCGACCCGCAGTCGATGAGCCAGAGATGGCCGCGACATTGAACGGCTGTGGCCCCGCCGGATCCGCAATCGAAAACCGTGAGCGCTGCCGGACCTGCCTGCCAGCCTGCAACTGGAACAAACGACCCCGGCAGGGAGGCCGCTGCTTGGATGATGAGCAGGAGGATTTTTGTGAAAGCAAGGTTCGCATTGTTAAAAATCCCTGCCAGCGCCGCGCTTGCGAGGCCACTTGCCAACGACAACACAGCGGTTGCCATGATGAGAAAGGAAAGCGGGACGACGAGGAGGTTCGCTGCCAGCGCCGAAAGGGAGACCATGTGGAAATAAAAAACCGTCAGCGGCAGCGAGCCGATCCACGCCGCCAGCGAGACAGCCAGCAAGCCTGCCGTGTGTCCTGCAGCCTCGTGTCGTTTCTTTTGCCATTTCGTCCAGAGCGACACGGGAATGAAGGGGTCCGGCTCGAGGCGTCCTCGAATCCGCTCCTGGAGCGGCCCGGCGATGAGCAGGATCGCGGCGACGACCGTGAAGGAAAGCTGGAAGCCGGGATTGAACAGCTCGTTTGTGGATTGAAGGAGAATGACGAATGCCGCCGCGCAGAGCGAATTCAGCGCGATGGATTGTCGACCCGAAGTCATGCCGATCAGAAAAATCGCTGTCATCGTCGCCGCGCGGACGCTCGAGGGTTTCCAGCCAGTCAGCAGCGCGTAGAAAAAAAGCGCAGGTATGATCACGCAGGTGGCAATTCCCCGGCCCACTCCTGCCATTCGGAACGCCTGCCAGAGGATCAGGGCGATCATTCCCACATGAAGACCTGAGACAGAAAAAAGGTGGAATGTCCCCGTTTGGCGGAACTCGTCCTGCAGCGCATCCGGGATGTCGGAGGTCACTCCCAGCACAATTCCGGCGAGGAGGTTGCAGACGAGGGGATCCGAGGAAATGCCCTCGCGCAGGGTGGACTCCATCCACTTCCGGCAGGATGCGGCGATGCGTGGCAGAGAGAAACCTGTGGCGCGAGAGGTGATTTCGAGATCCCTCGGCGAGGTGGCGACGACTTCGCAGGTGATGCCTCGAAGCTCCATGACACGCTTCGCGTTGAATTGGCCGGGATTTCGAGGCGGGGCAATCGGACGCAGGCTGCCGATGAGGCGCACTGCGTCTTCCAAGTCGGGCGTGCCCGAGGGAATCACGGCGAGGATATCGCAGGGGAGGTTGATTTTTTCTCCATCGATTTCGATGTGCGTTGCCTCCACGACGAAGCGGGATTTTCCAGTCGCGCCCACCGAGGGTTCGGTGCGAACGATTCCTTCGATGCGGGCCACTTGGGGCTCGGGGCCGAGTTTTTCAGAGAGCCGTGCCGCGTTCGACTCCCGGGTCTGCACGACTTGCAGAGCGGCAAACAAAAACGCGACAGCGGCATAAACACAGGCGCTGCGGCGGAGCGGCAGCCAAGCGGCAAGAGCCAGGGCGGATAGAATGAGAAATGTCCCCGAGCCGAGCGTGCCCATCCACGCTCCAAGAATCCCTGCGGCTGCCGCGCCCGCGAGTCCCGCGAAGGGCAGGCGCTGTTGCCAAAGCGGGGCTTTTGCAGTCACGCTCCGGTGGGCCTTGCGGCAGGGTTAGTTGAACGAAAACGGGCTGTAGAGGGATTCCTCGTAGCCCGAGTTGTAGAAGCCATCCACCGCTGGCTCGTTGTAGGCGAAGGGTTGTTCGTCCTGATAGAGCCGCGAGTTGGTGTATTGGCCGGGAGAGCGCGGGGCGGTTCTGTTTTGTGGAGCGGGGGAGCGGCCGTAGAACCCGCTCGTGTTGGAAAGAAAGCCGAGCAATTGGGCATCGGCGCCGGCGGATTTCAGGGCCGACATTTCGCTTGCGGAGAAATTGCACACCTGCCGCGTGCTGTTCAGGTAGGCGATGATTTTGTCATCCGGCACATTGCTGGCGACGAGATTGCGAATGTCGAAAAAGTCGAGCTTCTCGCCGGCGGACATTTTCGATGTCGTCGAGGCGGACACGCCGCGCGAGGTCGCAGCCGAGAGCACGGCGGGGTTCACTTGGGATGTGCTGGAGCACGCGCTGAGACAAAGGACGATGGGAGCGAGAAAAAGCAGGGTGATGCGATGCATGGTGTTTGGCCTTTCTTCAGGCGCTGAAGGACTACCCGAGCATCGGGCGGATGGCAATGACTTCGCGAACGCTACTTGCATTCGCGCAGGCGGGCAGTGATGTCGCGTTTCACTTCCTCAAAGGAAATGGCTTCCATCCGGCCTTCCCGATATGCTTTGAGCCGGGCAAGGTGGTTGCAGTTTGCGACCACCTCCTGCTTTTCTGCAGAGGTAAGCTGAAAAACAAAATCCTCAGGGAATCGTGCGAAATTGCGTTTCACTTGTTCATTCAGGCGTTTCGTCGGCACATCGTAAATCATTACATATTTTTATCAATTCACGCGCGCGGGTGGAATTTTTTGATCACTGCCTGGAGACCGCTTTTTTCAATGTGCGTGTAGATTTGTGTGGTCGAGATGTCCGCGTGGCCGAGCAGTTCTTGGATGACGCGGAGGTCGGCGCCACCGCCGAGCAGGTGCGTGGCGAAGCTGTGGCGCATGAGGTGGGGATAGACATTCGCTTCGATGCCGGCACGGGCGGCGTATTGCTTGATGAGTTGGCGGATGCGCGGGGTGGTGAGTTTTTTTCCCCTTACGGATAAAAAAATCTCGGCACCGGTTTTTTTGGAGACGAGTTCCGGGCGCTCGCGTTGGAGGTAGGCGCGGATGGCCTCACAAGCGGGCTGGCCGAGGGGGATGAGGCGGGTCTTTTTGCCCTTGCCTGTGACGCGGATGAACGAGGCGTCGAGGTCGATGTTTTCGAGGCGCGCGTCGCAGAGTTCGGAAACGCGGAGCCCGCTGGAGTAGAGTAGCTCGAAAATCGCGCGGTCGCGGAGGCCGAGCGGATCATTCGGGCCGATGCTTTCGATGAGCTTTCGCACCTGATCGACATGCAGAGCTTCGGGAAGGTGCTTCTCCGGGCGTGGCAGTGTGAGCGTCTCGGCGGGATTCTCAGTCCATGAGCGGCGGGCGACCAGGAAGCGGAAAAAAATCCGAACGGCCACGGCATCGATGCGGACCGACGAGGCTTGGAGTCCGGAGCGTTTGCGGGAGACGAGAAAGTCGGTGATCTGCTGCGGCTCAACGCGCCGCCACTCGCGCGTCTGCGTGTGTTTTTCCAGCCATGCGGAAAATG
>JBJTGE010000182.1:0-14056 GCA_046093785.1 Spartobacteria bacterium | reverse complement strand
CATTGGTTGAATCGCCAATACAACTCAAGAGGTTTGCGGAGCTCTTGTGTTACGATTTCGTAACAATCAATGCGGGATGAAATATGAACATCCAAAAAAGAATCTACTTTTGGAGATTCAAAATAAGATCTCTCCGCTGGGCTGCAAAGGTGGAACCCGGGAGATGAAGGGCGAGTTCGTAGAAACGGATGGCCTCGGCGGGTGAGGCGGAGAGTTCCAGATGGAGGGCATAGAATTCGTAGGGCGTCGCGTAGTAGGGGGCCTTGGTGATGGCGGCCTGGTGAAGGAGTTTGGCTTGCTCGAAATTTCCGAGGTTGTCATGGGCGTGGGCCAGGTTCATGAGATGCCAAGCGTCACTGGGTTCTGCTTGGGAGGCGATTGAAGATAAATCGACGGCACGCTGCAGCAGGCGGCGCCGCTCGACTTCGGAAAAACCCGCGTCTTTGCCAAGAGCGAGGGCAACCCGTCCACCGGTGGCGGCGAGAGCGCTGTGCTTGGGGTTTGCCAGCATGCCGGATTCGACAAGTGCGAGTGTGAGTTCGGAATTTCCACGCGCCAGTGCTGCATTGGCTCGAACCCAAGCGGACTCTGAAGGCAGAGATTTCCAGGCACTCCACCCGAGCACGAAAACCGACGCCAGAATGCTTGCAAACGCCAATCGTGATGCAAAAAGCGGAGCGGAGCCGGATGAAATCCGATGCCCGGGCGAGGCCAAAATGCCGAGTGAAACACCAACCAAAAGTGCGTTGGCCGGGACCTGCATGTTGAAGTCGAAGAACGAGTGACCCGCAAACGCGGCAAGCGAGGACATGGCTCCCATCTGCATCGCGGCCTTCAAACTCACGGGCGAGCTCCCGGTGGCTATTCGCTGGCGGAGATCGACGACCATCGACCTCCATCCCGAGGAAAAATGCACCAGCAAAACGCACAAGCCCAGAGCGGCACCGATCAGACCGATCTCCGCGAGCGCCTGCACCCAGTCGTTGTGGGCAAAGACATCATCCAACGCATCCGCACGGAACCTGTATTGGCGCGCGAAATTCGTGAAAGTGCCAAGACCCGTCCCAAGAAGCGGTTCGACTTGCCATTGTCGGAAGGCTGTTTTCCAAACGGTGGTGCGGTAGGTTTCCTCACCGGCCTTGAGAATGCGGTATTGAGCGAGATCGCTCGACTCGTAAGCCTGCCAAGCCGCGCCCAGAGTGACCAAAAAAGCCAGCGCCACCAAGCCGAACATCCGCCCCCGGCTGCCCCAGGCTCCGAGCGCGAGGCCACGGGTGCTGAGAACGAGAAACACGCCCAGAGCGGTGCCGGCCCCTATCAAGCCTCCTCGGCTTTGCGTGAGGATGCCCGCTCCGAAAAACATCGCCGCACCATAGAGGAGGAGGACGCGCGGCCACAGACCGACCCGCCCCCAGACACCGATGGAGAGGGCGAATGCCCCCGCGAAGTTCAACAGCCAGGCAAGATGGTTGGCGTTGTAGTAAAATCCCCGCGCCCGAAAGGCATGGCCCTCCATGCGCTCGGGGCAGAGTTCCGAGATCCACCCGAGATGTGGATGCGCATCGGGGAAAATGTATTGAAAAATCCCGAAAGCCGCTTGCGCAAACGATCCGACGAGCACGATCGAGAGGAGGACGAGCCTTTCACCGGTGCCCGTCACGACAAAAACAACCAGTCCATAAACAACCCAGCACGCCAGAACCAGCCGTAGAAGGGCGTCTGGGAGCCAAAGACCGGCTTGACCCGCCAGCGGAATCGCAATCCAACCCACAAGCGCAGCGGCAAAGGAGACGCAGGCCCAGCGAGGCAAAGCAAACTCCCTCCGCGTGATCTGCCAGACACATGACAATCCCGCCAGACAAAGCACGGCATACGCCGGCAGGGGCAGAAAAGGATAGGGTCCCCGTCCCACAAAATACTGGGCAACCAGAAGCGCAAGGCCGCAGAGGATGGCTGTGAGATAATTCACCTCGCGAATCCATAAACCAGAATCACCCGCCGCAGAAACAGCGATTTCATACCTGCAGCGTATTTTTTGAATCGTCACCCGCCCACTGCGCGTAGAACTTACCCACATGAACCCGATGACCATTCCGACGCAGGCCGCACGCCGCGTTTTTCCACCATTCCGTTTGGCCAATCTTCTCCGCAGCACCTTTGAGCCGAAGGCCGGGCAAAAAATTTGCATTCTCATTGACCTGCCAGATGCCTCGCAAATCAAGGACTTCGCCTTTTTGAAAAATCCGGAACTCACGATTCAAAAGAACGCCGTGAAGTTCTTTTACGAGCCACTCCGCGACGGCACCCTGGCGGAACTCGGACTCGGAGGCGGCGAAATGTATGCTTACAAAATCACCGGCGGCAGCAACCTCGACCTCCCCGATGAGGCCTACACGCCCGAGGGACGCATGGTCAGCCTCGAGAAGGATGTTTACCCGCACTACGACATCGTTCTCTGCATCTCGACCTACTCGGCCACGGCACCTCTCACAGCCTTCGCCAAGCAATACGGCTTCCGGGGCGCGACACTCCACGGGGTCAACCAAACCATCCTCCGCACCGGTCTCGCTGTGAGCTACGACGATGTCAGCGTGGACGCAGAGAAAATGCGCCTTGGCATGACCAAGGCGGATTGGGTGGAGATCGATTTTCTCTTCAATGGAAAAACCCACACGCTCAGGCTGGAACTCGGCGGCCAGGAAGCGCAAAAAAGCCACGGGCTCTGCCGGGGTGACGAACCGGATGTCGCCAACCTCCCCGCAGGCGAGATTTATTATGTTCCCACAGGAGCTTCTGGACATTTCCCGATGCGCTACGAGGACGGAACGATCGGCCTCATGCATGTCGTCGGCGGCCGTATCCAGAAAGCCGAACTCCTCAGCGGCGACGCCTCGGTTGTGGATGCCCACAATAAGAAACTCGTCTCCGACCCCGTGACGGGAGAACTCGGCGAACTGGGCTTCGGCACGCAGGTGCTTCCAGTTTCAGGCCGTGACATCCAAGATGAAAAAATCCGGGGAACCATCCATGTGGCAACCGGACGCAGTGATCATCTGGGTGGCTCGCTGACACCCGACAAGTTTGCTGAACACCTCAACGCCACGCACGACGACATCCTTTTCGCGCCGCACAAGACACCCGAAATTCTCGTCACCCAAGCCCGCATGCACCGGAACGGAGAGAC
Organism: Spartobacteria bacterium; assembly: GCA_046093785.1. Classification (GTDB taxonomy): domain Bacteria; phylum Verrucomicrobiota; class Verrucomicrobiia; order Chthoniobacterales; family Terrimicrobiaceae; genus UBA967. The sequence goes on along the minus strand of JBJTGE010000182.1, from coordinate 10,872 downwards.
CGTGGTTCTCATCGAGAATTTCGAACCTTCGGCTTACATCAACAGCCTGCTCGCCTGAGCAGGAACTGTCCTCACCGGTTTTTCAAAAACCACTCGTAGGCATCCCGTATGCCCTCCTTGAGGCCGATACGGGGTTTCCAGCCGAGGGCCAGAAGCCTGCCGACATTCATCAGCTTGCGCGGGGTTCCATCGGGCTTCGAGGCGTCGAAGACGAGCGAGCCCTCGAAGCCGAGCACCTCGCAGACCGTCTCCGCAAGGGCCTTGATCGAGATTTCCTCGCCGCAACCGATGTTCACAATCTCGGGCGAGTCGTAGTTTTCGAGGAGGAAAAAGCAGGCGTCGGCGAGGTCATCCACATGCAGGAACTCACGGCGCGGTGTGCCGCTGCCCCACACGGAAACCTCCCTTGCTCCGGCCTGCTTGGCCTCATGCACCTTGCGGATCAAGGCCGGCAGAACATGCGAAGTGTGCAGGTCGAAATTGTCATTCGGCCCATAGAGATTCGTCGGCATGCCGGAGATGAAATTTTTTCCATACTCGCGGGTGTAGGCTTGGCAGAGCTTGATTCCAGCAATCTTGGCGATCGCGTAGGCATCGTTCGTCGGCTCCAAAGGCCCGGTAAGCAATGCATCCTCCGTGAGCGGTTGGGGTGCCAGCTTCGGATAAATGCAGGAGCTGCCGAGGAAGAGGAGCTTCGTCACACCAAAGTCAGCGGACGCCTGGATGACATTGTTCTGTATCGTGAGGTTCTCGATGAGGAACTCGACCGGCTTCTCGAAATTCGCTGCGATGCCTCCCACCCTCGCGGCGGCATCCACCACATAGTCGGGACGCTCGGCTTCGAAGAAAACACGCACAGCAGCGCGATCCATAAGGTCGAGTTCCTGGCGCGTGCGGGTGAGGATGTTTTCAAAGCCCGCCGTCTGGAGACGCCGCACGATGGCACTTCCGACCATGCCACGATGCCCTGCCACAAAAATTTTCGCCTCTTTGTCCATGGCGCGCTTTTAGCGGATTTGGTCTTCCCCGCAAGGCGGGATCAGTCCGCTCTCAAACCCGCCTCAAGCGTGGGATAGCGAAATGCGTAACCCAATCGCTCCGCCACCGCAGGGCGCACACGCACGCTGTCGAGCATGACATGCGACAACTCGCCGAGCGTGAGTTTGAGGGCGCAGGAAGGAGCTGGCAGAAGCGCGGGACGCCGCACCACACGGGCCAGCGTGCGGGTGAACTCGGCATTCCTCACCGGTTGGGGATTCACGGCATTCACTGCACCACTGACCGATGGATTTTCCAGCGCCCAGAGAATCATCCCGGCGACATCGTCCACATGGATGCAGCTCATCCACTGCCGCCCGTTGCCGAGATTTCCTCCCAAGCCGAGTTGAAAAACCGGGCGCACCAGTCCCATCGCCCCACCCGGCCCCGTCACGAAGCCGATACGGAGCCGCACCACGCGGCGGCCGGACGCTTCGGCAGGCAGCGCCGCCGCCTCCCAGGCCTGACAGACCTCGGCCAAAAAACCACTTCCCGCCGCGGTAGATTCATCGACCTCCCGCTCGCCCGTGTCACCGTAGAATCCAATCGCCGAGGCGTTCACCAGCACGCCAATGCCCTCGTGAAGACTGCCAACCACTTGCTGCGTTGTTTCGACACGGCTGCGCAGGATTTTCACCTTCTTTGACGCCGTCCACAGTCCCAAAATCGGCTCGCCTGCGAGACTCACCACGGCATCCAAGCCAGAAAAATCAAGACCACCACGCGCTTCGATCCTTCGAAACCCGGCCCGCGCACTTCGCGAAAACCGCACCACGCCATGCCCAGCCTCCCCGGCCATGCGACAAAGCCTCGACCCCACATAACCAGTTGCTCCGATGATTCCGATTTTCATGTTGAAAACAAAGTGCGCCCACTACCGCTCATGCGCCAGAAAGAATCCGTGCCGCCACCTTGCGTCCCGCGAGCCATGCGGATTCCACACGCGACTCGGTGAGCAAATCCCCCGCGAAATGCCATCCCTCGGGCAGAGCCGGAATTTCCATTTTCTGCGAAATGCGCGCATATCGCCAGCGGTGTGGATGGAGGGCACGGAAAGCACTTGATGGAATGTCCCATCGCTCCTCCATAAGCCCCCTCAGATTCTCAGCCCAGCTTGCCGTATCGTCCTCCAAACGGGCGCGGCTGAATTCCTCCGAAGCATGGACAACCATCACAGTGAAGCCCTCGCCAACGCGCCCGGACTTGTGATTTTCGCAAGCCGACCATGCCAGCGCGTGGCCCGAATGGTCGCTGATGGCATACCTCGCCGCCGTTGATCCAAGACGGACGCCTTCATAGAGAAAAAGCCCCGCCAAAGACGGCGCATAGGGATTTTGAGCACTTGGAATCCCTGCCAGTTTTGCGGTCTGCGGCCAAGGAGCCGTGCTGAGGATAAAGTCGAACTCCTCACCGCCCACACAACGATTTTCCACAGCTTCAATTGTCATTCCCGTCCTGACATCCAAGCCTTCGGCAAGCGCCCTCGCCAGGCGACTGTTGCCCTTGGCATGAAAAAAACGCCCTTCGCCGGCAAGTTCACGACCTGTCTCATCCACAATCGGAGCCTCGATTTCCAACAAATCCCCCCCGCAGGCCGACCGAACCGCCTGCGAAAAATACCCATCCCTCATGGTGAAATACTGCGCACCGTGATCCACAGAGTGTCCCTCCCAGCGTTTCGTCGCACACCGGCCGCCCAATCCGCGCGACTTGTCGAAAACCACCACCTGCCATCCCGCATCAACCAGAAACCGCGCCGCACCAACCCCGGCCATCCCTGCCCCGATTACAGCCACAGATTTTTGTTTCATGGATTCATTGACTACTTGATTGCACGGTGAATGGCGAAAAGCCTTTTGCTTTGAGGAACCGATTGTGCATTTATGGGCCACATGTCGAAGCACGAAATCGAGAACACCCCGCAGGACCGGATTCAATATCGCGAGTATAAGATTATTTTGCAGGCGCAGCATTTCACTTCGCCGCAGGCTTTCGTGGATTTCTGGAGCATCGTGCGCGGGACGGCGAAGAAGTTTGATGTGAAAGTAAAGGAGGCGGAGGACGCCTTTGAGAGCAATGTGCGTGAGGTTCTCTTTTACGACACGGAGGATTTTGCGCTTTATAAAAACCATTTCATCCTGCGCTTGCGCACGCACTACAAGGGCGGCTGGCCGCAGGGGATTCCGGAGCTGACCTTCAAATTCCGCCACCCCGATTTCAAAACGGCGGCCGCTGTCGATGTGCGACCCGCAACCTCGGGCGGGGTCGCGAAGATCAAATTCAAGGAGGAGCTTTTGCCGCTTCGGGAGACGCTTGGCGGCACGCGTTCGATTTTTTCCCACAACTGCGTGTTGGCGAAACCGCGCGAGGGCTTGGAGGTCGCAGTAAAGGATTTGGCGGGCGCTTTTCCAGCAATCCATCAGGTTGGTGCTGACCATGAGACCCCGCTGAGGCTCGTGAATGACATGGCGGTGGAGGAAGTGCAGGTGGATGTGGGCGAACTGCACTTCGGAGGGGGCTTCAACGGAAAAACAACGATTGCCGTTTGGCGCACGCGCAAATACGAGCGAGCCTTCTGCGGCGAGTTCGCCTTCCAATGCCGCTTCGACAGCGAAGATGAAATTCACAAGTCGAGCCTGAAGCGGGCCGAGGATTTCTACAAAGCGCTCCAACTCGACGCGCACGAATGGGTCTCCCTCGACACGACCAAGACGGGCCTTGTTTACCAACTCGGACAACTACCCAATGCCACCCGCAGGGAATGAAAAACCAAACGCGCGGGAGATTTTCCGCGTGTTCGCCAAGATCGGCATCACCAGCTTCGGCGGAGGTCTCGTGGCCTACCTGCGCGATGCGCTGGTGTCCGATAAAAAGTGGATGAACGAGGAGGAATTCCTCGCCGCGCTTGAGATCGGTCAGACCCTGCCGGGTTTAAACTCGGTGAATGTGGCCATCATTGCCGGACGCAAGCTCGCAGGTCCGCGCGGAGCCGTCGCAGCCGCTTCGGGGCTCATCCTTCCCGGTGTGGCGCTCCTGCTTTTGCTGGGGCTCTTGTATGACCGTTTCCGCCACAACCCGAATGTCGCCGCAGCGCTCGCTGGCGTCGCCGCAGCCGCAGTAGGATTGCTTCTGCAAGTGACTCTCAAGATCGGCGCCAAGCAATTCCTCAATCTCCGCGACCTCTGTTTCGTGCTGGGAACTTTTTATCTTGTCGCCTTCCACCATGTGTCGCTGCCCGTGGTGCTCTTTCTCGTGGCTCCGATTGCCATCATCCTTTGCCGGCCGGCTCCAACGAAACCCGACGCATGAGCGATCTCGTCAAAATCCTGAATGTGTTTTGCCTGCTCTCGCTCCTCGCCGTGGGTGGGGGAAGCGCTGTGCTGCCGCAGATGGAACACGAAACCGTGACGCTCCACCATTGGGTCACAGGCGATCAATTCGCCACGATCTACAGCCTCGGCCAAATGGCTCCCGGCCCGAACATGTCGATGGTCGCCCTCATCGGTTGGCAGGCCGCCGGCACGGCAGGACTCCTTATCGCACTGGTGGCATTTTATCTGCCCTCGAGCTTTCTGACCTACGGATGCAGCTACATTTGGGACTCCTTCAAAGAAAACCCGTGGCGCGACTCCGTGCAACGCGGCATGGCGCCAATCACCATCGGCCTCATGCTTGCAGGCGTCCACGCCGTCGGAAAAACGGCCTGCATCAACCCAAACCACACCACCCCCTTCAATACCGTGACCTGCACCATCGCGCTCGCCGTCACAGGAATTCTGTTCGCCAAACACATCAACCCCGCGCTGCTCATGCTCATCGGCGGCGGCGCGGGATGGTTTTTACTGAGAGGCCACTGACGCAGCGAGGCGGCGTGTGATAATGAGGAGCTTTTGAAAGTTGCCCGTGTTCAAAAACAAGATTCTGCTTCCTGGGGTTCTTATTGCAATTTTCCTCGCCTGCTCCGCTTCGGCGGCAGCGGGGGATTTTCAAAAACCTCCAGGCCGAGATGAACTGGAAGCCATCTTCCAAGAGGGCTTCGCGCCATCCGCCACGAGGTTGGAGTCCCAATTTGCCCAAAGCTACAAGCCTTCGAGCATCGGGTTGTCGTTGAACTCCGAGACGGCGAATTTCACGGCGTGGCTTGACCTCTGGCGCTGGTGCAAACTTTTCGCGGAATTGAGCCCGGAGGTTGCGGCGAAGCACATCGAGAGCGGCTTGGCCAGGGAACTCCTGAGCGACCCTGTCCTCTCCCGGATGTTTTTCTCGACACTCTCGGAAAAGGACGCAGTGCCGCAAGTGCTCGACAACCTGGGCGCGATACGGGCGGCGCATCCTCAAAAATTCCGCGAGTATGTCGGCCTCGCGATTGCCATCGCCTTGGTGAATGATGTCCCTCCTCCTCAAGGATGGCCACACCACCAGGTCGCCGCCGAACTCGTGCCTGCAAGCATTCTTCCGGTTGAGCGGCAATTCTCTCGCTGGGTCTCTGCCAACGAGGCGCGGCAACTGCTTCTCGACCCGCGTAAACTTTCCCCGTCGCAACTCAAATTCGTAGTGGATGCTTTCATCACGGACGACGAGTTGGCATGGGCCAGAAAAAATGTGCGCCTCACCCGCTCAACCTTTGAGAAGGCTTATTTCCAGATCAACTACAGCCATGAAAGATTGCAGGCGCAGCAGTATGATTGGTCCATGGGGCCCTATACGCTCGCCGCGATCCGGAAGCAGGGCGGCATTTGTGTCGATCAAGCCTACTACGCCTCGATGTCCGGGAAGGCGCTCGGCTTGCCCACATTGTTTTTCACCGGTCAGGGGAGCGACGGTGGCCACGCGTGGTTCGGATACATGCGCAGCGACGACCAGTGGGAGTTGGACTGCGGACGCTACTCCCAGCACAATTACGCCACCGGCGAGGCGCTGGATCCCCAGACATGGGAACCCATCAGCGACCATGAACTGGAACTCCTCGCCGCGCGCTTCCGCGACAAGCCGGAGTTCGCTGCGTCAATGAACACCATGGCTATGGCCGAAATCCTGGAAAAATCGGGCGATCCCGCCCGCGCGGGACAGGCCTATGAAAAAGCGATCCAACTTTGCCCGAGGAATGCCGATGCGTGGTCCGCAACCTCCGCTTTCCTGCAACGACAAGGCGCCCCCGCAAAAGAAAGAATCTCTTTCCATGAGAGGGCCAAAACCCAGTTCACAAACCAGGCGGACCTGAAAGTCCTCCACCAGCAGGCCCTCATCTCGATTTATCAGGAGCAGGGCGATTCGGACTCGGTGAAAAGAATCGAACAACAAATCCTGTCACAAAACAAAAGCCGACGCTCCGATTTGAGCGTCAATATGGCTGCCGAACAGCTCCAGGCCTTGATCGCAGCGGGAAACATGACCGAGGCGGAAAAACTCTTTCGCCGCCAAGTGCACTCCTTGAGCCAAACCGGCGGAGGAAATTTCTTCTACGATGTCGCCGCGCCCTACATCCGGGCGCTTCTGGAAAAAGGCGACAAAAATGAAGCCCGGCGGAGCATCGACCTCCTGCGCCGCAAACTGGCCCCGCAGCCGGGCGGCATCCTGGATGTCTCGCTGGCTGAACTGGCAGCTGCCGCGAAATGAAAAAAAACAACCCGGCCGTCCCAAGCTCACTCCCTCCCCCAAGTTTGCGAGCTTATTCCCTACGGCCGGGCTGTTCTTTGTCGCTTCTAAAGCAACCGCTGTGCCAAGTATCTTCGCGATGCCACAAATTCAGCGTCCGGGCGGCTTGCTTTTAACGCAAATTGCTCAAGCGCAGTTTTTAATTTCCCGCGCACTTCTGCAAAAAACAGGCGACCCGTGATTCAAAGCCTGCTCCCCGATTGACGAAAAAGCTCCACTTCAGCCGGTGAGTGGTAAAAATCGCGCACCCGTCTCATGTCGATCCTTTTTCGAATTCTTGATTTCACTCTGAACCGCCCTGCCGTGCCGACTATCCTTTTCGGAATCTGGCTTGTGATTCTTTATCAGGTCTCCAACAGCGTGCCGACGGAGATGCCGCGGATGGTCGTTCCCCAGCAGGACAAGATTCTGCACTTCGTCTTTTTCTTGGGAGGAGCGATGGCTCTGGCCGCCTCTCTTCGTCTTCTCGCCAAGCTGCAAGGCGTTCGTTTGCTCTTGGCCGTGGCGCTGGTGATGGGACTGCTCGGCGCGCTCGACGAATACAATCAGCAATTCATACCCGGCCGCTCCGGGCTGAGCCTTGAGGATTGGATCGCGGACATGAGCGGCGCGGTCGCCGGGGTGGCGCTGCTTCGATGGCTCGTTTCCAATCTCCGGAAAAACGAAAGCAACCAAGCCTGAGTCTCAGGCGCTTTTTTTCTCGATGAGCGCGTAGGCGCTGTGGTTGTGGATCGACTCGAAGTTCTCCACCTCCACGCGATACCAGAGAATATTCTGATCGGCCTCGCAACGAACGGCGACATTCCTCACCAGATCTTCGACAAAAACCGGATTCGCATACGCCTGCTCGGTGACATGTTTTTCATCCGGCCGCTTCAGCAGGCTGAACAACTCGGCGCTGGCGGACTCCTCGGCGAGGCGCACCATGTCTTCAATCCACATCGGCTTCTTGCAGCGCACAGAGAGTGTCACATGTCCACGCTGGTTGTGCGCGCCGGCTGTGCTGATCGCTTTGGAACAAGGGCACAGTGTGGTGACGGGAACAATGGTCGTGACCACGAAATCCAGGCGCCCGTTTTCCAGGGTCGCGCTGAAACGCACCGTGTAATCCATCAATCCGACCGCACCGCTCACGGGGGCTTTTTTGCCGAGGAAAAATGGAAACTCGATTTCGAGATGGGCGCAGCCACTCTCGAGACGCCGGCACATTTTCTCCAGGATATCGCGGATGTTTTCCACATGGATCACGGGACCATGCTCCGAGAGCACTTCGATGAAGCGGCTCATGTGGGTGCCCTTGAAATGATGCGGCAGGTCGACCGTGAGCTGGATCGTGGCGACTGTGCTTTGCACGGAGTGCTCCTTGTCGCGGACCTGCAGCGGGTAGCGCAGAGACTTCACTCCCACACGATCGATCGGCATGCGCCGCTCGTCGGGCTCGTTTTGGGTATCCTTCAACATGAGCGGGGCATTTTTACCTCTGCCAACGCGAGTCCAAGCCAAAAAAAACCGTGCGGGCGCAAGCGGCTTTGTTTTTAGTGGCCGGGATATGGCAACAAACCTTTTCGATCTTTCAGAAGAAGTGGCTGTGGTGATTGGTGCAACAGGCGTCCTTGGCGGAAGCATGGCGACCGCTCTCGCCTCCGCCGGAGCCATTGTGGTTGTGGCAGGACGCAATGCGGAGCGCGGTGCCCAGCGCTCGGCGGAAATCCAAAAAAATGGCGGCCGTGCGGCATTCATCGAATGCGATGCCACCGACAGGGAGAGCCTTGAGGAGCTTCTCAAGGAGACTACGGGACGCTTCGGCACTCCCACCGTGCTCGTCAACGCAGCCGGCGGAAACGATCCGCGCGTCACAGTGACCCCCGAAAATCCCTTCTCACAGATCGCAGCCGAGGATTGGACATCCAGCTTCGATCTCAACCTCGTCGGTGGTGCCTTGTTGCCATGCCAGGTCATCGGCCAGGCGATGGTGGACGCAGGCCGTGGAAGCATCATCAATGTCGCCAGCGCCTCAGCACACATTCCCTTGTCGCGTGTGGTGGCCTACTCCGCCGCCAAGGCCGCCGTTCTCAATCTCACCAATTTTCTCGCACGCGAGTGGGCGACCGCAGGCGTGCGCGTGAATTCCATCACTCCCGGTTTTTTTCCCGCCGAACAAAATCTCCGACTTCTCTTCAACCCGGACGGCTCGACCACTCCCCGCGCCGCAGCCATTCTGGGGCACACGCCCATGGCCAGGTTCGGCGAGGCGGAGGAGCTGTCAGGTGCCGTTATTTTCCTCGCCAGCCCGAATGCCAGCTCGTTCGTCACCGGCACGGACATCCGTATCGACGGCGGATTTCTCTCCCAAACAATTTGACCATCCACCCAAGCCACCCTTTTCAAAATTCGACTCAAAATTCCGCAGCTTTCATGGAACAAAAAATTCTCACAATCGGCCTTCCCTCAGGCAGCCTCATGGAACCAACAATCGCTCTGTTCGCAAAAGCAGGCTACGCGATTTCCGGCTCCAGCCGTTCCTACCGTCCCTCGGTGGATGACCCCGAACTTCGCATCCGCCTCCTCCGCGCCCAGGAAATCAGCCGCTACATCGAGCATGGATATCTGGACTGTGGCATCACGGGCCATGACTGGGTCGAAGAGAATGGCTCGGAGGTCGAAGAGGTCGTCAAACTTCCCTACAGCAAGGCCACCGCGAATCCGACCCGCTGGGTGCTCGTCGTGCCCGAGGATTCTCCGGTCAAATCAACCCGCGACCTTGATGGCAAGCGCGTCGCGACCGAGGCGGTCGGCATTACCCGCCGCTTCTTCGAACGCGCCGGCGTGAAGGCCGAAGTCGAATTTTCCTGGGGCGCCACGGAAGTCAAAGTCCCTGATCTCGTCGATGCCATTGTGGACATCACAGAGACCGGATCGTCGCTCCGCGCGAACAAACTCCGCATTGTGGACACCCTCATGGAATCCTATCCCGCGCTCTTTGCGAACCGCTCCGCATGGGCGAATGACTGGAAGCGGGAAAAAATAAGCCACCTCGCGCTTCTCCTCAAAGGCGCCCTCGCCGCAAGGGATCTCGTGGGCTTGAAAATGAACCTCCCCGAGTCCGGCTTGAAAAAATTGCTTGAGGCATTGCCCGCATTACGGAATCCTACCGTTTCGCCTTTGGCCCAACCCGGATGGGTCGCCATCGAAACGGTGATCGAAGAGAAAATCGTGCGCGAGATCATTCCCAGCCTGAAAAATCTCGGCGCTGAAGGGATCATCGAGTATCCACTCAACAAAGTCGTATATTAGTTCAAGATTAGTTTACAACGCAGTCCCGAAATCCCATGGGTTCCATTAAAAAGAAGAGAAAGTCAAAAATCGCAAAACACAAACGCCGCAAGCGGATGAAAGAAAACCGCCACAAAAAGCGTTTGCGCTACAAGTCGTAGAATGGCTCCGCCTCCTTGTGCGGCGGACCTTCCATTCCCACGGATCACCTGCGGGCTTGCCAACATCCCGCCTCCTGTTCGCATGAAAGCCTACCGTATCGAGCGGTCACCAGCATCTGCGTTGAGATGGTTGAGAAAGACCGATTATTTAACTGTCGGGTCTGTTGTTTGCATTGGACTGTTGAGTGCCTGCCAGACGAAGAGGGTGGTCCAAGCACCATCCGAAAACGCGATCACAGGTGTATCAACGGCAGGTTCACCAACTCGCCAGAGAGTTCCGCGCACACCGAAACCGACAGTTCCACCCGCTCGGCAAGAGCAACCCGATTCCGTTCTTCCGCCGCGAGCCCTAGCCGTCTCAGCGCAGGTTGGAGAACGCTTGCAATCATCTTTTGAAGTGGCAGACATCGACGGCGAGAGCATACGGGTTCGAAAATCCTCCGCCCAAGCCGCAGCACCTTCGCTATTCGAAGAGGCCATCATTCTCGGCAAGCTTCGTGCGTTTTTGAAATCATCCACCGCCTCCGGAAACCAATCCGTCACATTTCAAAACGGAACAGCTGTCGTGAGTTTTTCACCACGCATCAACTCCGGCGCCGCATCGGTCTTGATTGCAAAAATGCTTTCACTGGATGGCGTGAACGAAGTGCGCGCAGGCTTCGGCGACTGATACCGTCAGGATTCCGGCTGCAAGTAGCCCTTGGCTAATTCCGTGAAGTCGACCACTTGAGCCTCCGCCCAAGCC
>JBJTGE010000181.1:0-2687 GCA_046093785.1 Spartobacteria bacterium | reverse complement strand
AAACCTACCGCGGGTTCGAATCCCGCCCCTTCCGCCATTTATTCGCGCAGCGGATTCAAAACCATGGGCGCGGGATGAGAACGCAGTTCGAGCGCCGCGAAGCGGCACAGACTGCGCGAAGCGCAGCCCCGTAGGGCGAAGGCCAAAGGCCAAGTCAATCCCGCCCCTTCCGCCATCCTCCTTTTTTCGAGGAGCCAATTTTCCCTGTCGCTGGGATTGCGAAAGCGTGTTCTTTCGAGCACACTCCGCGCCCGTATGAAAAAAATCGTCGTTGCTTACTCCGGAGGTTTGGACACCTCGGTCATTCTAAACTGGCTCAAAGACACCTACGGAGCCGAAATCATCGCCTTCTGCGCGGATGTGGGACAGGCTGAGGAGCTCGATGGACTCGAGGAGAAGGCCCTCAAAACCGGAGCCGCGAAGTGCTATGTGGATGACCTTCAGGAGGAGTTTGCGCGCGATTTCATCTTCCCGATGCTGCAAGCCGGCGCCATCTACGAGGGACAGTATTTTCTGGGCACCAGCATCGCCCGCCCGCTCATCGCAAAGCGCATGGTCGAGATCGCCCGCGCCGAAGGAGCCATGGCAGTGGCTCACGGAGCGACAGGCAAAGGAAACGACCAGGTTCGTTTTGAACTCACTGCCGCCGCTCTCGCACCCGAGATCGAAGTCATCGCCCCTTGGCGGGACGCCCGTTTCCGCGAGAAATTCCCCGGCCGTTCGGAAATGATCGCCTATGCCGAAGCTCACGGCGTTCCTGTCGCAGCTAGTGCCAAGAAGCCGTATTCGATGGATCGAAATCTTCTGCACATCAGCTACGAGGCGGGAATCCTCGAGGATCCATGGTATGATGCGGGCGACCTGAAAAACCGCGACTACTTCACCACCCTCTCCGTCCTCCCCGAGGACGCTCCAGATCAAGCGGAGTATGTGGAACTGGAATTCGAACGCGGCAACTGTGTCGCGGTGAACGGCGAGAAACTGAATCCGCTCGGCGTGATGAACAGACTCAACAAACTCGGCGGCAAGCATGGCGTGGGACGCGTGGACATGGTCGAGAACCGCTTTGTCGGCATGAAGAGCCGTGGCGTTTACGAAACACCAGGCGGAGCGATCCTGCACTTCGCCCACCGCCAGATGGAGTCGCTCACGATGGATCGCGAAGTCATGCACCTGCGCGATTCACTCATTCCGAAATACTCGACTCTCGTTTACAACGGCTTCTGGTTTGCTCCCGAGCGCGAGGCGATCCAGGCGCTCGTGACGGAGTCGCAAAAAAATGTCAGTGGCACGGTGCGCGTGAAACTCTACAAGGGCGGCATCCATGCGGCAGGGGTCAAGAGCCCGCTCAGTCTCTACAACCCCCACATTGCCACGATGGAGGCTGATCCCACGAAGGCTTACAATCAAGACGACGCCACCGGCTTCATTCGCCTCAACGGCCTCCGACTCAAAGTCGCCGCAGGAGTGCACGGGGCTTGAACGAAGACCGAATCACACTTGCACCAATAGCACCACATCCCTTTAATCAATAATCTATGTCATCAACGGAATCCGGTTACTCACGCAAGAACCCCTTTCCGGCCAAGCTGTCTGTAAATCGCAAACTGACGGGCGAAGGGTCGAACAAGGATACACGCCATTTTGAAATCTCGCTCGAAGGCTCGGGACTTGCCTATGAAGTCGGCGACTCGCTGGGAGTTTTTCCATCGAACAACCCCGCTCTCGTGGAACTCGTGCTCAAGGAACTTGGGTTCTCGGGCGACGAGCAAGTCACCACAGCAGACGGCGCACCAGCCTCAATGCGCGAGGCCCTCACAAAAAGCTACATCCTCACCGAGCCATCCAAGCAGCTTCTTTTGGCCATCGCCGAAAAAGACAGCTCGGGAGCTTTTCTTGCCAACCTCTTCCTCCCTGAGGAAAAGGCTGCGTTGGAAAATTTCCTCTGGGGTCGTGATGTCCTGGATGTGCTTCAAGAGTTCACCGCCGCCCGCTTCACTCCCGAGGAATTGGTCAAAGTCCTTCGCAAGCTTCAGCCCCGCCTTTACTCCATCGCCTCCTCTCAGCGTGCCGTTGGCGAATCCGTTCACCTCACAGTCGCTGTCGTCCGCTACAAAGTGGAGCACAGCCAGCGCAACCGCGAAGGCGTCTGCTCCAGCTACCTCGCTGAGCGCGTGGACTCGGGCTCTGTCCCTGTCTTCGTGCATACGGCGAAACATTTCCGCGTGCCTGAAAATCCCGACGCACCCGTGATCATGGTCGGCCCCGGCACAGGCATCGCTCCCTTCCGCGCCTTTCTTCAGGAGCGCAAGGCCACAGGAGCCAAGGGGCCAAACTGGGTCTTCTTCGGCGATCAAAAAGCCTCCACCGACTACCTCTACCAAGACGAATTCGAAGCTGCCCACGCCTCGGGCGTTTTGACGAAGCTCACCACAGCCTTCTCACGCGACCAGGCCGAGAAAATCTATGTTCAGCACCGCATGCTCGAGCACGGCGCGGAACTCTACGACTGGCTGCAAAAGGGCGGTTATTTTTATGTCTGCGGCGATGCGAAGAAAATGGCCAAAGATGTCGATGCCGCACTCCACACCATCGCCGAGCGCCATGGCAATATGACGGCCGAGCAAGCGAAGGAATATGTGGACGCTCTCAAAAAAGAGAAGCGCTACAGGAAGGATGTCTATTAA
>JBJTGE010000180.1:0-7327 GCA_046093785.1 Spartobacteria bacterium | reverse complement strand
TTCGGGTTCGAGTCCGTAGTCCACGAAATCCCTCGTTCCCGCGAGGCGGAGCAATTCATCGGATTCGCTGGCCGATGGCGCAGGCGCAGCGCCGAAGCCCATGGCGGATTTTTTTAATCGCCGGGTCACGATATTGCCCAGTTTGTCGAAGGCACCGGAGACTATGAAGAGGATATGGCGGGTGTTGAGGGTTTCCTTGGCGACCTTGCCGCGCTTTTGGAACTCCATTGCCGCCTGAATCTGGGATTGAAGGTCATTCCCGCCGCGCAGGGGGACATCCGTCTCCTCCATGAGCTTGAGCAAAGTGGTCTGCACGCCGCGTCCACTGACATCGCGACCGCTGACATCCGAAGGCGTGGCGATTTTATCGATTTCGTCGATGTAGATGATGCCATACTGTGCGAGCGATGTGTTTCCATCGGCCTTCTGGACGAGTTCGCGAACAAGATCATCCACATCACCGCCGACATAGCCGGTTTCGCTGAATTTTGTGGCATCCGCTTTGACAAAAGGAACCCCGACGAGTTCGGCGACATGCTTGACGAGATAGGTTTTTCCAACGCCTGTCGGGCCGGCGAGGAGGACATTTTGTTTGGAATACTCGAGCGGCGGAGCATCGGCTTCACGGGAGGCCATGACGCGGGCATTGTTGTAATGGTCGCAGACAGCAATACCGAGGACCTTCTTGGCTTCATCCTGTCGAATGACGAAGCGGTCGAGGTGCTTTTTGATATCTTTCGGCGTGAGGTGAAAATCCCTGATCGCTTGAGGAACCGTGTCTGGATTTTGAACTGGCGCCACCGGCTCGTTTGGAGATGGAGCCGGGGTCGAAAATGAAGCGCGCAAAAGCTCCTGCAGTCTGCGCTGCAGTTGCTCCGGAGTGGGAAGAATGGGATCACTCATATGGGAATTGGAGTTTCGGGATGCATCCACAAGATGCACCCCTTTTCCCAAAGTGCGAGGGGGAGTTTCCCGTCCTTATCCGAGCATCTCGGCAACCATGGCTCGCTCTTCGGCGAGTTCCTTGTTGGTTGCGGCTATCTTGGATTTTGCGAAGTCATCCAGCGGAATGCCGGTCACGACCTCATAGGCGCCGGGCGTCGTCGTTTTCACAGGCATTCCAGCCCAGACGTTCGCATCGAAGCCGTAGTGGCCCTCGGATTTGATGGCGATGGAATGGATTTGCCCTGGAGTGACGAGCGAGCGGACATGGTCCACAAGGGCATTTGCTGCTGAGGCGGCCGATGAAGCCCCACGGGCGGCGATGATGGCAGCTCCACGCTTGCCGACTTTTTCGCAAAACTCTCCTTCCAACCAGGCGCGGTCTGTGATGACAGACTCGGCGGGTTTACCGGCGATCTTGGCGTGGCCGAAAGCTGGAAACATCGTTGGGCTGTGGTTTCCGAAAATGAAAATCTCGCTCACATCGGTGGTGGCGACGCCTGCTTTTTTGGCAAGCATGGTCTGGGCACGATTCTGATCGAGGCGCACCATCGCGGTGAAGCGATCCGGCGTGAGGCGGCGGGCCTTGCTGGCGGCGATCATGGCATTCGTGTTGGCAGGATTGCCGACCACTGCGACACGGGCGTTCTCGGCAGAGACCTCATCGATGACCTGACCTTGAGTGGTGAAGATTTTGCCATTGTCCTTGAGCAAATCGGCGCGCTCCATGCCGGGGCCGCGAGGCTTCGCTCCAACAAGCAAGCACCAGTTGGCATCTTTGAAAGCCACCTTGGCATCGTCGGTGAGAACCATTGCGCTCAAAAGGGGAAACGCGCAATCGTCCAACTCCATGGCCACGCCTTCGAGGGCTTTCATGGCTTTTTCCACGGGAACCTCGAGGAGTTGGAGGATCACGGGCTGATCAGGGCCAAACATGGCACCGGAGGCAATGCGGGGAAGAAGGGAATAGGAAATCTGACCGGCAGCACCGGTCACAGCAACGCGAATGGGAGTTTTCATGGGCGGGAAGGTTTAGATTTTCGAAAGGATGCGTCCAAGCAAAAACACCATGCGGCGTGCGCAGAATCGAGAAGCGAAAATTAATTTTGGAGTGCCATGGTTGGCGTCGATTGATATTCTCATGGGATGTCATCAGCCATCATGTCCCAAAAAATGGACACTATCCGCCAAGCCATCGAGGGTGGTTCGGCAAGCCCTGAGATCGTGGAGGCGTTTCGGGAATGGAAATCCCTGAACGCCCGCCTGCAGGAACTCGGCGAAACCGAGAAATACTATCTCAAGGCGATGAATTGCCCCCACCACCATCGGATTTTTGCGGCGGAGCCACGAAGTTACCGGGACCTGCCGCTGCGACTGGCTGAATACGGCTGCTGCTACCGCTATGAGCAGAGCGGAGAGCTTTTCGGGTTGATGCGCGTGCGTTCGCTCAACATGAACGACGCTCACATTTACTGCACGGAGGAGCAATTTGCGGAAGAGTTTCGCGCGGTGAATGAGATGTATCTCCAATACTTCAAGGTTTTCGGATTGGAGAAATACCAGATGCGCTTCTCCACGCATGACCCCGAAAAATTGGGACAGAAATTTGTGAACGAGCCGGAGCTTTGGAAGAAGACCGAAGACATGGTGCGAAATGTTCTCGTCGAGAGCGGCATCAATTTCGTGGAGGTGCCAAATGAAGCGGCCTTTTATGGCCCGAAAATCGATGTGCAGGTCTGGAGCGCCATCGGGCGTGAATTCACTATCGCCACGAACCAGGTTGATTTTGCTGTTCCCGCTAAATTCGGACTGCACTACCGCGACCGCGACAACACCGAGAAGACGCCGCTCTGCATCCACCGCGCGCCACTCGGCACCCATGAGCGCTTCATTGGATTTCTCATCGAACACTACGCCGGCAACTTCCCACTCTGGCTTGCTCCCGAACAGGTGCGAGTCATCACACTCAATGACGACCCGGCCTTGATCGCCTACGCCGAACCGATCGTCAACGAACTGCGCCGTCAGATGGTCCGGGCCGAGGCGGATTTTGGATCCGATCCCGTGAAGGCCAAAATCGCTGATGCCGAGAAGGCCCGTGTGCATACGATGTTGGTCATCGGCCACCGCGACATGGAGTCGGGCAATGTCAGTGTGCGTCTGCATGGCAAGGGCAACATCGGTGCCAAGCCGATTGCCGAGGTCACGGCAGACATCCTCGCCTCAATCCGCGAACGCCGCGCATGATTGGCACGGTCTTTTCGCTTGTCACTCAATCCACCTATTTCAAAGTAGCGAACTCTATTTATGCCAAACACGATTCTCGTCGGCGCCCAGTGGGGCGATGAAGGAAAAGGAAAAATTATCGACTTCCTCACGGATGAAGCCGACATCGTCGTCCGCAGCCAAGGCGGCAACAACGCAGGCCACACGATTGTCATCGGCGGTGAGAAATATGTCCTCCACCTCATTCCCTCCGGCATTCTCCGCAAGTCCAAAACCTGCGTCATCGGGAACGGCGTGGTTCTCGACCCCGTGGCGCTCGTGGGCGAAATCGAAGGTCTGCGCAAACGCGGCGTGAAGGTTGAAAAAAACCTGCTCATCAGTGACACCGCTCACCTCGTTCTTCCCTATCACCAAGCCCTCGATGGTCTGCGCGAGACTCAAAAAGGCTCGAAGAAAATCGGCACCACCAAGCGCGGCATCGGTCCGGCCTACGCCGACAAAGCCTCACGCATAGGCCTGCGCACCGGCGACCTGCTTCGTCCCGATGTCCTGAAGGAAAAACTCACCCAACGCATCAAGGAGAACAATGCCGTCCTCAAGAGCCTCGGCGCTCCAACGCTGAATGCGAAGAAGATCATCAACGACACACTGGCCGCCGCAGAGGTTTTGCGGCCATTCATTACCAATACTGTGATGTTCCTGCACCGCGCGCTTGAGATGAAGACCAACATGCTCTTCGAAGGTGCCCAGGGAACCTTTCTCGACATCGACCACGGCACGTATCCATATGTCACCAGCTCGAACACGACCTCCGGCGGAGCCTGCACCGGAAGCGGCGTGCCGCCGCACCGGATTGACAAGGTCATGGGCGTCCTCAAGGCCTACACGACGCGGGTCGGCGAGGGACCATTCACCACGGAAGACGATGCGCTCGGCGACCGTTTTCACGCCATGGGCCGGGAATTCGGTGCCACAACCGGCCGCGCCCGCCGCTGCGGATGGTTCGATGCCGTCTCCACCAGATATTCTGTGATTTTGAATGGCATCGATGAGCTGGCCATTACGAACCTCGATGGACTTGACGGCGTGGAGACAATCAAGATCTGCGTCGCCTATCGCCTCGACGGCAAAGTTCTGGACTTCCCGCCAACCGACTCCGAGCACCTTTCCCGCTGTGAGCCTGTTTACATCGAGATGCCCGGCTGGATGAAATCCACCGAGAAGGCGAAGAAATTCTCCGACCTCCCGCCGAAAGCCCGCGCCTATGTGAAAAAAATCGCGGAACTCACCGGCGCCAAGCTATCCATCGTGAGCATCGGCCCAGCCCGCGCTCAGACCATTCGCCTCTGATCGTGAGCAGCACCCCCAAGCATGTCGCCATCATCATGGATGGAAACGGCCGCTGGGCCCAGCAACGCGGACTCCCCCGCCTTGCGGGCCACGAAGCCGGCTCGAAATCCATCGAGCGTTGCGTGCAGGCTTGCCTGGACACCGGGGTGCAATATCTCACACTCTATGCGTTTTCCTCGGAGAACTGGAAACGCCCGGCCCTTGAGGTCAATGGGCTCATGCTGCTGCTCGAAAACTTTCTGAACCAAAAGCGCGACGAGATGGTCCGTGAGGGCATTCGACTGCACCATATCGGCCGCATCCATGAGCTTCCAAGCGTCTGCCAACGCAAGCTGCGCGAGGCCATGGCGGCGACGGCATCGAACACCAAGCTCCACTTCACACTCGCATTGAGCTACAGCGGACGCGCTGAAATTCTCGATGCCGTGCAATCGCTCGCACGCGATGCCGCCGCAGGAAAACTAGACCCTGACGCCATCACCACCGAGGTCTTCGAATCCCGCTTGAACACCGCAGGAATTCCCGACCCCGACCTACTCATCCGCACATCCGGCGAGATGCGCATTTCCAATTTTCTCCTCTGGCAGCTGAGCTACACGGAAATCCATGTGACGAAAAAATTCTGGCCCGACTTTGACCGGGAGGATTTCCTTGCAGCCTTGGAGGATTACAAATCCCGTTCCCGCCGCTTCGGAGGCGTCTGAGCAGTCTGTGAGCGCGATCGTTTCAGAGCAAATCACCAATATCGCGGCCTATCGTTTTGCCGAGTTGAGCGACCTCAAGCCTCTCCGTGAGCGCCTCACCGCACTCTGCCGGGAGCAATCACTCAAAGGCACGATCCTCCTGAGCACAGAAGGCATCAACCTTTTCGTAGCCGGTTCGGCGAATGGCATCGAGATTCTGCTTCAGGAACTGCGCAACATCTCAGGCCTCGGGGATCTGGCGCCGAAATTCAGCCTGAGTGGACATCAACCCTTCTCTCGAATGCTCGTGAGGATCAAAAAGGAGATCATCGCCTTCGGTGTGGAAGGCATCAGCCCCGCCCGCAGAACATCTCCCAAACTCCCTGCCGCCACGCTCAAGCAATGGCTCGACGAGGGCCGCAAGGTCACGCTTCTCGACACACGCAACGACTACGAAATCAAACTCGGCACTTTTCGTGGCGCGCTCCCGGCAGGCATCGACCATTTCCGCGATTTTCCACAAGCGGTCGCCAAACTCCCCGAATCGCTCAAAGACGAGCCGGTGGTGATGTTTTGCACGGGCGGCATTCGCTGCGAGAAGGCAGGTCCCTACATGGAGAGCCAGGGTTTTCGCAACATCCACCAACTGGACGGAGGCATCCTGAAATACTTCGAGAAATGCGGCGGCGCGCATTACGACGGGGAATGCTTTGTTTTCGACCAACGCGTGGGAGTCGATCCCGCGCTGCGCGAGACCGATTCCTCGCAATGTTTCCAATGCCTCTCGCCGCTCACTGCGGAGGATCAGGCCGATGCCCGGTATGTCGCCGGCAAATCGTGCCCGTTTTGCTTCAAGACGCCCGCCGAGGAAATGGCCATGCGAATTGCATCGCGCGAGGAGGCCATTCGCAGAGCGGTCACTCCCCTCCCCGGCTCTGCGCCATGCGATAATTTCCGACCGATTGTCATTCCCCCCGAATACGACGGAGAGACGATCCTTGAGGTGCTCGCCGGTATTTTCAGTCACACGCCGCGTGCCGATTGGGAGGAGATTTTTCAAGAAGGCTGCTTGCTGGATTCAAGCCACCGTCCCATCGAACCGAACCTTATTGCACAAGCAGGCGAGCGCTTTTATCGAAAACTCCCGGCAGATGTGGAACCGGCGGTGAATGCCGATATCCGCATCCTCCACGAGGACGAGGCGATTGTGCTCATCAACAAGCCTGCGCCGCTGCCGATCCACCCCAGCGGGCGATTCAACCGCAACACGCTCCAGGCGATCTTGCAAACGGTTTACCATCCGCAAAAGCCACGCCCGGCGCACCGCTTGGATGCCAACACAACCGGCCTTGTTGTTTTCACCCGCACACGGCATTTCGCGAAATTCGTGCAGCCGCAATTCGAAAGGGGAGAGGTTCAAAAAACCTACCTTGCGCGCGTGACGGGACATCCGATGGAAGACACCTTTTTTTGCGATGCGCCCATCGGCGACGAACCTGTCAGAGCGGGCGCCCGTCAAGTCGATGAATCGAATGGTCTGCCCGCCCGCACGGAATTCCGTGTGCTTCGCCGGGATGCGGATGGCACGAGTTTGTTTGAGGCGCGCCCCCTCACCGGTCGAACGAATCAAATCCGGGTGCACCTGTGGCATCTGGGTTTTCCGATTTGTGGTGATCCCGTGTATTTACCAAGCAAGGCCCTCGGAAACCGCCAGACCCTTGCCCTTGGCGAACCTCCGCTTTGCCTGCATGCATGGAAACTGACCTTCCGGCATCCGCTCACGAAAGAGGCGACAAACTTTGAAGCCCCTGCACCCGACTGGAGCCGGGAGCCGCTTGCTTGATTGGCATCAGGCAAATGACTGTATGCTTTTGAAGCTTTGAAAAGATGCGCGGTAGCGCCAACTCTCGGGGAGCGCGCCCGCCCTCGGGTGCCGTCGGGTGCGCCCCGCGCCCGACATCGAGAACTTCGAGCGGCCTCTGGCCGGATTTTTCCAATCGCTCCGCGAGGGCGCGTGTCGGTGCACCAGAGGGCGGGCGCGCTCCCCGAGAGTTGGCGCTACCGCGCATCTTTTCAAAGCTTCAAAAGCATACAGTCATTTGCCTGATGCCAATCAAGCAAGCGGC
>JBJTGE010000179.1:0-4248 GCA_046093785.1 Spartobacteria bacterium | reverse complement strand
GTCAGCGCGGCACGCAGTGACGGCATTTGGCGCTCGAGGTTCCGTTGCAGAACATCTCGCGAGAGGTTGTCCGATGAAGAAGATCCCAGCTGAACAGGTGCAGCAGCGTCCTTGGTGCTAACCTGCTTCTCCAACTCCGCCACCTTGGCCCGGAGTTCGGCCACCTCTGACCGGATCTTGGGGTCGTCCGGTTCGCAGGAGGCAAGGAGGCAGGCCAGAGGGGCGGTTGCCCAAATTCGTATCGCTTTGCAGGTAGGGTTCATGTTCGCGGGGTGTTCAAACGCGAGCGGATTTTAAGTTTGCCTTGTGTCGAGGCCAACCCTAAAGAAGTCTTCGTAAGAATCAGTTATACAAAGATGAAATGCTTCCCCTCAACCCTAGTGACCGTGTTCGCCCTGACTTGTGCGCTGAGCGCCCAACAGGCCGATGAACCCAAACCGGAATTCGACAAATCCAAGGCGGAAAAGGCGGCCCTGCCCATGCCGAATCCCTACGACAAGTTGCTCGCAATTGAAGAGACAGTTGGCAAGGACAAGGTCGACTGGAGCGCCCTCGCGGACAACATGGCGATCGACGTCGACGCCAACGAGATCGAGGGCAGACCCGACGCGGCCTTGGCGCTCGGTGTCAAAATCGCCGACGGCATTGTCGCCATCAAGGCGCAGAACGCCGAGAAACTCAACCGCAGTGCGGATCAACTCGAGGCGCTCGGCAAAAAGCTCGGCGCGACCGATGACGACCTCAAGCGGGCGCGTCAGGTGCGCGAAATGGCCAACCGCGGGGAATGGATGATGGTTTTCCTCGAGCTAGGTTTCCTGCAGGCCGACATCATGAAAAAGCTGGCTGCTCCGGAAAACAAGGACGAGCGCACGCTGGTCATCGCTTCGGGTTGGTTGCAGGGCGGGCGCTACGCAACCGCCTTGATCGAGCAAAATTACACGCCGGAACTTTCCAATATTCTTCGCGAGCCCGTGCTGGCAGGAGAATTGAACAAGCAAGTCTCCGCGGTCGGTGGCGAACTCGCCAAATCACCCAAAGTTCAAGCTGTCACCAAAGCGATGTCCGAGGCCTACCCGATCGTCAACATCCCGCTCGACGCCTCGATCTCAAAAGATGATGTGGGCAAGCTCAAGTCGATCGGCGATACCGCGGTCGAGGCTGTAACCGCTGAATAATTCACCCGCTGAACTGAAGAAACCCCGAACAAAACCAACGCATGAATAAGCTGAATTCGTCCGTCAAATTCACCCTCCTTCTGCCGGCGTTGCTGGCGGCAACTCTTGTCCCTGTTTCCGCGGATCCGGTCGAAGCCGAGGACGTCGCCTACCGTATGGCCAAAACTTACACCGACAAAAGTTTCGCCATGGCTCCAACCGACAACAGCGGCCTGCTCGGCGCCGGCGGTGTTGTCCAATTCCTCGTGCCGGTCAACAAGGGTCTCGACTACGTCTTCCTTGCGGGCACCGATGCGATGGCCAAAGACGTCGACATCTATGTTTATGACGAAGTTGGCGGACTCATCCTCGACGACCGGCGTCGTTTGCCTACGGCCGGCGTCCAGTTCCGCTCGCCTTACAACGGAACTGCCGTCGTTTATCTCCACATGGCAAGGGCCGAAGGACTTGCCGGTTGGTGCGTGCTCGTGGGACGCCGTGGCGTGGTCAAGGCCAGCGCCGGCACGCCGCAGACGATGAATCAGAGCGATCCGAACGCGGCGGTGACTCAGCCCGCGCCCGCTGCCCCGGTTGGTCCGTAGACAGAATAAAATCCACCAGAACAGCATGAACATGAAAAACACCATACTTCCCGTTGCCCTGTGTGCGGCGTCGCTCTTTTCTGCGGCCTGCACGAAAAATTATTACTACACCGCTCCGGTGCGCACGGTGCGCACGCAGAGCGCGCCGGTCAAGGCTCCCGCCAACGTCTCGCCTGCTGTCGATGGCTTTCAGGCTGTGACCAAGCCGACGTCTTATTCGAGTTACTGACGCCGATTCTCCGCAGGCGGCGGCCGGTCCCTTAAGAGGATCGTGCCGCCGCTTTTTGCAGGGCGATGACGGTCGTCGCGTAGCACAGTCCGATCCAGACCATCAGAACGACCGCCGACCTCGCGGCGGGCCATACATTCTCGTAAACCGCGCCCTTGCGGTATTTCACATCGTTGCGGCTATCCGTGGTATCGTGGAAGAGTTTCCTCTTGGAGTTCTGTTTGGTTACCAACTCGTCGTATGTGTTGACGTGCTGTCCGGCTGCCGCAGGGTAGACAACGAGGTTCTGCCATGAGCGGTTTACCGGTGATATCCGGTCGTAGCTCTGTGAATATTTTTTACCAGCCAGTTCCCATTCGACGCGTTCCTTTTCGCCCGGCGTGAGAAACACCGGCAACTCGGTGCGGTTGCTGAGGAATGGGACCGCGAGTCCGTAGACATTTGAGACGTCCAGAATGCGCTGGGCCGAAAAGCTCGGCGTGAGCTGCGCCAAACTTCTTGCTGCCGCCGACAATTCGGGGCGCACCAGCACAACACCCCCGAGGAGAATTTGCGGAATAAGGATGAGAGGGACCCAGAGCACCGCCTGCGTGCTGGTTTGCACCAGGCCCGAGATGGCCAATCCCATGGCCACGCCGGCCAGTGCCGTTCCGATCAGGGCAACCACCTTAAGCCCCAAGCTCCAAGAAAACGTCCGCCAGAAACCGGCTCCGTCGGGCCGGCTGGCCTCAAGCACATTTTCGCCCGAACCGCAAAACCAAGCGAGGCGCGCCATGAGAGTCCTCAAAATAGGAAGTTTCGCCTCCATGCGCGGAGCTGGAGTCGATGCCTGCGGCGAATCTGCGGCAGAGGCGGTCTTGCCTTCTTCCACCGCGGTGAAACCGACCTGCGGCTCGGCGTTGCGGGCCTGCGCTGCGACACGATCGCGTTCCAGTCTGGTCATCTCGTCGATCATGGTGCCCGCGGAGATCAGGGGCGGATTGAAAATCATTGCCGTGGACTGCGCGACAAGGAACAGCAGAAGACCCTGCGCGGCTGTCAGTGCGCCGTGCAGTTTGTATTTGGATAGCAAATACGGATTCGCACCGACGCCGCAGAGTTTTTCCCGCGTGAAAACCGGACGCTCCTTTACGATCTGCTGCGCTCCGTTGCTGCAACCAAACCAAAGCACGGCAACAAGGCAGAGAAAAAGCCGCAGCACATAATCCTCCGCGACCCACCCGATGAGCAGCGCGATGAGCACGGGTTGGGCCAGGAGATAAACCATGGCCAATTTGTCCGATGCGGTGATGTCACGCAGCCGTGCTAACTGGGTGAAGAAAGCGGAAATGTGCCCGCGCAGATGGCGGCGGGTCTTTTTGGGCGATGCTTCTCCCGTTGTTCCGCTTGCGGTTGCTTCCGGTGCGGCGCCCCGATTCTCACGCCATTTTTTGAAGCGCTCTTCGACTTGGATGGCGGTTTCATCGCCGCTGTCGAGTTTGATGTAGACCATGTCGAGCGTTTCGACCGAAAAGAATTCGCGCGCCTCTTCGGGCGTCCCGTCGAAAACCAGCCGTCCGCCATGGATGAAAAGCAAGCGGTCGAATAAGTAGGCGCGTCCGAGGACGTGGGTCGTGCAGACAACAGTGCAGTCCGCTGCCGCGAGATGCCGCAGCAACCTCATGAGGTGGTATTCCGTTGCAGGATCAAGGCCCGACGAAGGTTCGTCCAAAAAGAGAGCAGCCGGTTTGGCCAGCAACTCGGTAGCGATGCTCACGCGTTTGCGTTGGCCTCCGGACAATCGGTTAATCCGCTTTTGCCGGTGCTCCTCAAGGCCAAGGCGCCCGATGATTTCGTCGACCAAAGCTGCGATCTCGGCGGCGGGAATGCGCGCGTCCAAACGAAGTTTCGCGCTGTGGCGGATAGCCTGCTCCACCGTCAACTCGATGTGCACAATGTCATCCTGCGGCACGTAACCCACCGGTGCTTGACCGTCGTCTGCGCCGAGTTCTACCCCGTCGATCGCGGGCTTGCCGCGGGTGGGGGGACGTATGCCGCCGATCGCCGTCCTCAACGTCGATTTTCCCTGACCGCTACCGCCGAGGATTCCGACAAATGAACAGGCGGGAATTTGCAGCGACACTACGTCGAGGATCGTGCGGCCGCCTGCATCCACGCCTACTCCCGTGGCGACGATTTCCGCCCCGATACGTGGTCGGACGCGGCGCAGGGCTCTGCCCGTGAATTCGAAACTGTAGGGTCCGACGATGAGGCGGTCTCCCAC
>JBJTGE010000178.1:0-8602 GCA_046093785.1 Spartobacteria bacterium | reverse complement strand
CCCGAGATTGCCTCTCCTTCAGAAACGCAAATTCGAGCCCGTGCCGCCCGCCGAAGACGAACCCGACTTGTTCACCGCACTCGGCGCGTGAAATCCCCGAGTCTCAAAGCCCGCGCGGCAGCGCGAGTCGCAATCCATTGTCGGGACGCCGCGCTCTCCGAGGCGTAGGCTACGAGCCGGAGGCCGTCGGGGTCCCACTTTTCAGGCGCGCACGCGCCGTGTCTGGATGCAAAGGCGGCTCCCGCCGCGCAACTCGGACGGCGGCGGCGCGCCATCCCTACCTTGGGAAACGAGTGCGCGGCCGCGCGAACCGCATGGCAGCACGCCGCCCGCGCGATCTCCGCCAGCGCATTTTTTTAAAGAATGCGATTGCATTGCAGGGCATCTGCCTCCAATCTACCCGACCATTTTCCAATTTATGAGCCAGCATCCCAGTCTGAAAGGCAAGAGCAGCATCGCCGCCCGTCGCAGTGTCCTGAAACGCTTTGAACGCGTGGAACTCCTCCGCAAACGCGGCCAGTTCAAAGACGGCCAGCGCGTCATGGGCCTTCCCAAAACAAAGCCAGAGGATTAATTCCTCACACCCAATGCGGCTGAACCGTTATTTGGCCGCTGCCGGTCTCGGCTCCAGGCGGTCGTGCGATCAACTCATCTCTTCGGGTGCGGTTGTTATCAACGGCACGCGCATTGAAAATTTGGCCACGCAGGTCAAAGACGATGACGATGTGCGGGTCAATGGCCGCCGCATTCATGCCGCGACGCCTGTCACCCTCCTCCTCCACAAACCGCGCGGCTTTGTGGTGACCCGCTCCGACGAGCGTGGCCGCCGCACGGTTTACGACCTGATGCCACCGGAATACTCGACCCTTTTCCATGTCGGCCGTCTCGACAAGGAAAGCGAGGGGCTTCTGCTGATGACCAATGATGGCGCCCTCGCGCAGCGCCTCACGCACCCGAGCCACACGATCGAAAAGGAATACGAAGTCACGCTCGACAAGCCCTTCGACCCCGTGCATCAGGAAAAACTTCTCAAGGGTTTTCATATCGAAGGTGGCCGAGCCAAATTCGAACGCCTCCGGATTCTTGCTCCCAAGGTCATCCAAGTCACCCTCCGCCAGGGTCTGAAGCGCCAGATTCGCCTCATGCTTTACGAAATGGGCTACGAGGTCGAACGCCTCCGCCGCACACGCATCGGAGGCCTCACCGACTACCGCCTGCCGCCCGGAGCCTGCCGCCGGCTCACCGAAAAAGAGTCCTCACTGCTCGTGGCAAAAGCCGCCACAAAATCCCCTCGCCCCAAGCCAGCCGTTCATGAGCGTCCGAAGCCAGCCCGCCGGGGATGACGCCCTCATGCGCGCGGCACTCGCCGAGGCGCGCAAAGGCTTGGGAAAAACAGGCCCCAATCCCGCAGTAGGCGCCGTCATTTCCAAAAACGGAAAAATCCTCGCGCTCGGTTGGCATCGCGGAGCCGGCAAACCCCACGCCGAAATCGAAGCTCTCAGGAACCTGAAAAATCCCGCCCTTGCACGCGGCGCCACGCTCCATGTCACGCTGGAACCCTGCTCCACACACGGCCGCACGCCTCCCTGCACGGAGGCCATCATCCAAGCCGGATTCGCCCGCGTTGTCTTCGGAGCCACCGACCCGAATCCGAAACACGCCGGACGCGCCAAAAAAATCCTCGAAGAGGCCGGCATCCAGACACTCCACGGCGTCCTCGGCGAGGAATGCACGCTCCTCAATCGCGCCTGGAACAAATGGATCGCCACAGGCCTCCCCTTCGTCACCGCCAAGGCGGGCATGAGCCTCGACGCCCGCATCGCCTCGCCACCCGACCGGCGATGGATCACCTCCGAAGCCGCCCGCCGCGACGCCATGCGCCTCCGCGCCGAATGCGGCGCCGTGCTCGTGGGAGCCGAAACCGTCCGCACCGACAACCCGCACCTCACCATCCGGGGCCTGCGCGTCAAAGAACAACCCCTCCGCGCCGTCTGGTCGCGCTCGGGCCAAATCCCAAGCGATTGCCACCTGCTCACCGACGAACACCGCGACCGCACCCTCATCTACAAAGGCAAGCCCCTCGCTGCGGTCCTCCACGACCTCGGCAAACGCGGAGTCCAGCATGTCCTCATCGAAGGCGGCGGCAAAACCCTCGGCGAAGCCCTCGACCGCCGCCTCATCGACCGCATCGTTTTCTACATCGCCCCCGTCCTCCTCGGAGGTCCCACACCCGCACTGGGCGGTCACGGCGTGCCATCCAACGAATCCGCACTCCGACTAAAAAACCCCACCTACCGCCGCATCGGCCCCGACCTCCGCATCGAAGGCGAAGTCCACCGATAGCCAAAAATCGCATTGGCAGCGCAAACGCTCTGTGGCAATTTTTCAACCCCATCGCCGACGTAGCACAGTGGTAGTGCAATCGATTCGTAATCGATAGGTCACGAGTTCAAATCTCGTCGTCGGCTCCCCCTCTCAAAGCCTGCGGAAGCCCATGGATGGTAGCTCGGCTGTTTTTTGATTTTACTTTCCCTGCCCGATAAAAGCGTCCAATGACTTTCCACCGATGCGCAAATGATAGCGCCTCGCCCCGCTGCTTTTATTTTCAAATCCCAGCTTCACGCATGTTCCGCCCGGTAATTGCCGAAGCAAAAAGAACTGTTCCCAGCAGGACGCAAGCGCGGCCTTTTGAGCGCTGTATCCGGCATTGATCACCGCCGCCGTGAAGACAACATGGGTAATGGCTTTCGCCCTGCAGATCACCGGCAACTTGCTGCCTGCGGCGCGTCCCACATCCTTTGTCACCACGATCCACTCGGGACCGAGTTGGCTCAACCACACAGCGTCGTCTGTTCCGCGAGAGAAGCTCTTGGCGAGATGAATGATCTCCGTGTCCGGATAGTCGATGGCAAAAAAAGACTTTAAATCTTGAGCAAGCCGGAAGCTGCAACACTCGTCCAAGAACAACCGCAGGGGACGGGCGCTCACGCCGCCATGCCAAGCTCGCTGTTACAATAGCGATAAGCAGCCTCCACCGCATCGGGTGTCACCTCATAAATTTCGGCCGCCCGTTCGAAACCACCTTCCGCCAATGCCGCCCGCCACAAGGTTTCAGCCGAGTAACCAGTCTCCGCGATAACCGGCTGACCGAACTGCCTGACCGGGTTCAAAACAACATGAATGTTGTTGTGAGTGAAGGCAGTATAGTTCGAGGCCAGCCCATCCTCGCCGAACTCGAGATTTTTCATGTAAGCTTCTATGCAGGGCTTGAAAGATTTTTGCCCCCTGTCTATTCCGGTCAACCCTGTGGGGTTTCCATCATTTCTATCCAGAAAAATATGAATATCTCGATTGATGAGAACCGTCTTGTGGTCCCTGTGGGCAAACGGGTGGTCGATACCGTATTCCTTCTTGGCCGTGGTGATAGCCTCGCGGATTTTTTGCAATGAAATCCCATGATCAATTCTCAAAGCGCGGATAGCTAAAGCCTCAACAAATTCCACAAAAGTGATGGCTTTTCCGCCTTCGTCATTGATTGCCCCATATCGCAAGGGCTGGCGCTTTTGGGTTCCAAAAAACCAAGCATTCAGCGTGGCAATCGGAATCTTCCCATACCGCGCCGCCTCACCAGGTGTATAAACGCCAAATCCTTTCGTAGCGGCATCTAAAAAGGTGATCATGCCATCAAATTGTCCGTGTCCGAGCCGATGTGCAAGCCCGTATTTGATTCAGCCACCGACCCGTGGCACCTCACATAATAACACCTCATCTCCAACTCGTGACCTATCGATTACGAATCGCGCGGAGGGTTTTGGAATGGCGTATCAACCCTCCGGCATGGAGTTTCGACTCTCCGCTGTCGCCACTCGCCCCCACAGGGGCAGTCTGGTAATGGGTCAAAGGGGTCGGGCATTAATTATTGACATTGAGTTGTCTGGAGGCGCGAGAACAAATCTTGCTGGAACTGGGGGGGAAGGGGGTGCAGCGTTCACTTTATTTCAGGAAAATTATAAACATATCCATGAGAATGAAATGTGATTTAAATAGAGGCAGGCTGTGCCTGCGGGTGTGGGACGGCACGGAGGCCATCCCTCCAAGTGGTGGCGCGGGCGGAGTAGGCACGAGGCGGAGGTTACCTGCCGCCGTGTCCACCACCGTGGTCCCCTCCTCCGCCGTGGTCACCGGAACCTGCTCCATGGGATGGCCTGCCACCATCGGTGCGAGCTTCGCGGTCGCCACCACCTTTGGTTTCAAAATTTTCTCTGCCAGTGTTCCCACGATCCCCGCCGCCGGAATGCTGATCGCCACGGAAATTCCCGTGTCCGCCTTGATAGGAATTTTCATCCATATTGCCGTTCCAAACGCGGTTGTTGTTTCCACCGCCGCCCCACTGGTTCCTCCAACCGTTCCAGAGATTCGCTCCCCACCAGCCGTAATCGGGTCCACGATACCAGCCCGGACCGCCCCATGCCCAGCCGAGGGCCCAATTCAGCAAACCGCCCCCGCCTCCGAGGTTGATGTTTATGTTTTCCCCGGAACCACCGCCTGCGGACTCTGAACCACCACCCGAGCCGCTTGAATTGGAGGTCTGTTGCTTTTCCTGAAGGCTCTCCATGTTTTCCATTTCCGTGTAAAGCGGAGCCAATGCGATCCGCAGGATGAAGACGAAAGCCAGAAGAATCCCGGCAATGGCGGCCACATTTTTGATAAGCGTGTTTTCAGATTTTCGAGACATGCATGCGATGTTGGATTTCCGATCCGACCAACGCCAATAAAAAAACTCTCAAGCACCCGCCGGAGCACGGCCCACTCGCGGAAGTTCGGCTGATGAAACCCCTGACTCCAAAAAATACGCTCTCGCATTTTTTCGGGGCCGATTTATACAAGCCCTCGTGACTGACATGCAGCCAGTGCGCGTGCGCGCCAAGTTTTTCTTCGACGGGGATAAAAAGTTTTTCATCAAGGGCGTGACCTACGGTCCGTTCGCGCCGGATGCGCAGGGCGACCACTTTGGGACTCCCGAGGCGGCGGCAAAGGACTTCGACATGATGGTCGAGGCGGGTGTGAACCTCGTCCGCATCTACTATGTGCCGCCACGCTGGTTCTTGGATTTGTGCGCCTCGCGGGGCATCAGGGCTCTCATTTCGATTCCCTGGGCGGAGCATCTGGAATTTCTCAACAACCCGAAAATCCGCAACGAGGCGAAGAAGGCGGTTCGTGAGGGAGTCAGAAAAAATGCGGGGCATCCGGCTGTCTTTGGTTATCTGGTCGGCAATGAAATCCCGACGACGATGGTGCGTTGGCAGGGAGCGCGGCAGGTCACGGAATTCGTCGAGCAATTGATCAACATCGGCCGCGAGGAGGACCCCCGCGCACTTTTCTCCTACGCCAGCTATCCTCCCACAGAGTATCTCCTGCCGCAGAACAGCGACTTCGTGACATTCAATGTCTATCTGCACCGGCAGGATGATTTCGATCGCTATCTGGCGCGCCTTCAAAATCTGGCCGACGACAAGCCACTCATCCTTGGCGAATTCGGCATGGATACGATCCGGCATCCGGAGGAGGAGCAGGCCGAGATGCTGCGCTGGCACATCGAGAGCGTGGTTCGCGGTGGTCTCGCTGGCACGATTGTCTATGCTTGGACCGACGAGTGGTTCCGCGGTGGACAAGAAATTTTAGACTGGGCCTTCGGTCTGGTGCGGCGCGACCGCACAAAAAAACCGGCCTTCGAGACCGTGAAGAGCCTTTTCTTCGGCGAGGGTTCGATGACCTCGCGCGTGAAGCTGCGCGAGTATCCGAAAGCCTCTGTGATCGTCTGCTCCTACAACGGCGGCAAGACGCTCGACCGCTGCCTCGCCTCGCTCAAGGACATCAATTATCCGAACTACGAAGTCGTCCTCGTGGATGACGGCTCGAAGGACGACACGCAGGAAATCGCGGCGCGGCATCCTTGGATCAAAAACATCCGCCAGGAGAACAAAGGCCTGAGCTTCGCTCGAAATGTCGGCGCCCATGAATCGACGGGGGATGTCATTGTTTACACGGACAGCGACTGCATGGCGGATCCGGACTGGCTTTACTATCTCATTGGCACGCTCCTTAGCGGCGACTTCGCCGGAGTGGGCGGACCAAACATTTCGCCTCCTGCGGAAAACTGGGTTCAAGCCTGCGTGGCAGCGGCTCCCGGAGGTCCGAGCCATGTCTTGCTCACGGATGTCGTGGCCGAGCACATTCCCGGCTGCAACATGGCCTTCCACCGCTGGGCGTTCAATCAAGTGGGCGGCTTTGATCCCGAATACCGCAAGGCGGGGGACGATGTGGACTTCTGCTGGCGTCTTCAACAAAGCGGCGGCGTGATTGCCTTCAGCCCGGCCGCGATCGTCTGGCACTACCGGCGATTCACTTTACAAGCCTTCCGCAAACAGCAGGAGGGCTACGGCGAGGCGGAGTCGATGTTGCGCTTCCAGCACCTTGTCTTCTTCGGCCCGACCGGCACAGCCAAGTGGAAAGGCCAGATCTACGGCGCACCCCGCTTCACCTGGCTCGTCAACAAGCCGATCATCTACCACGGCATCTTTGGCGAAGGGCTCTTTCAATCCATCTACCCCACCCCGCAGTCGGATGTCGCCGCCTACTTGAGCAGCATCGAATGGGTGGCGCTCACGGCTTTGATCTTTGCGGCATCGATACCGGTGCCGTTCCTGCGCATCGTGCCTTATCTGATGTTCGGAGGCACTCTGCTCGTTGCCCTCTCCTACATGATCCATGCGCGTCTTGAGGCCAAGCATGACACGGTTCCGGCGCGCTTGCTGGTCGCATTCCTCGCCTTGGCCCAACCGCTCGTTCGCGGATGGGCCCGCTATTTCACTTGGCTCAAATTCAAGCGCACCCCGCCGGCGGTCATCGCCACGCAGGAAAAGGACTTCAAGCGCTCGCGCGGAAGCAGTAGCAACCTCCGCTTCTGGAGCGAGAACGGCCATGGACGCGAACTCTTGCTCAAGGAAACAATCGGCGCACTCGAAAGCGAAGGCTGGAACTACTCGATCGATACTGGCTGGAAGAACTGGGATGTCCAAATCTACGGCAGCTTCTGGTGGGGCATCCAAATGCGCTCGGTGACGGAATACCACGGCGGGCCGAAATGCCTGACGCGCGTGCACCTGAAACTTCGCATGGTGGCGACCACTCTGTTGATGAATTTCATCCTGCTTGCGGTGTTGGCTTATCAGCAACTGCTCATTCCCAACGCCCACTGGTGGCCATGGGTTCCCTACAGCATCTTCGTTCTCGTGCTCTTCCGCCGCGCCCGCCGCCTCCAGCGGCGCGTTGCCGATCTCGTGGAAAATGCTGCCTCGCGCTGCGGATTCACCCGCATCACAAAAAAATCCTGACCCATGGCGGGCCACATAAGCGACTACCACTACGACCTGCCACCCGAGCTTATCGCAACAACGCCCGCCGCCCGGCGCGACGAGTCCCGCATGCTGGTGCTCCACCGCACGACGGGCGAGATCGAACACCGCAGCTTCAGGGACTTCCCGTCCTACATCCGGGAAGGTGACATCGTCGCACTCAACGACTCGCGCGTCATCAAGGCCCGCCTGCTCACCAATCCACCCGGCATCGAAATCTTCCTCCTCGAGAACCTTGGCGGCACACGCTGGAAATGCCTCGTCAAACCCGGCCGCAAACTCCATCCCGGCACACGCGTGCCTATCGCAGGGACAACAGCCGAAGTCATCGATGTCCTGCCCGGCGGCGAGCGCATCATGCAATTCGACGAAGCTCCCGATCTCGAAAAACACGGCCACATGCCCCTCCCACCCTATTTGAAGCGGGAAGCCGAAACGCTCGACGACGAACGCTACCAGACCGTCTATGCCAACACCCCCGGCTCCGTGGCCGCTCCCACAGCGGGCCTGCACTTCACGCCCGAGATTCTCTCCCGCATCCCCCACGCCTTCCTGACACTGCATGTCGGCGCAGGCACTTTCCTGCCGGTGAAAACCGAAAACATCACCGACCACGAAATGCACGAGGAGTCCTACTCGATCAGCGCATCCACAGCCTCCGCCCTGAACTCCTCCACACGCATCGTCGCTGTCGGAACCACCGTGACCCGCGTGCTGGAATCCCAACCTCCAGGCCCCATCCAACCCTGCGAGGGACGAACCCGCATTTTCATTCATCCACCCTACGAGTTCCAAAAAACCGGCGCCCTGCTCACAAACTTCCACCTCCCCGAATCCACACTCCTCATGCTCGTCAGCGCCCTCGCCGGACGCGAGGCCATCCTCCACGCCTACAAGGAAGCCATCAAGGAACGCTACCGCTTTTTCTCCTACGGCGACTGCATGTTAATCACGGACAGGTAGTTCGAAGAGTCAAAAAATTTGGACGATCGTCCAAATTTTTTGTCCGAGTGCGGTTGTGGCAGGCGCGAAGAGGTCGCGGGAGTGATTGGTCAGAGAGGGTTTGAGCTTGTGACCATTTGCAGGATGGAGGCGGGGTTGATGGATTTTGCCTTGTCTTGGATTTGTGGAAGGTAGCGGGTGTGCATGTCGCGGGCCTGGGATTGCAGACTGGTGAAGAGTTCCCG
>JBJTGE010000177.1:0-14028 GCA_046093785.1 Spartobacteria bacterium | reverse complement strand
TTCATGAGCTCGGCATACGACTTCGGCATTTGCTTCTGGAGCTTGCTGACGGGCTCGGGAGTGCGCACGCCGGCGACGACATCCTCGCCCTGGGCGTTGATGAGGAACTCGCCGTAGAATTCATTCGCGCCATTGGCCGGGTTGCGGGTGAATGCCACGCCGGAGCCGGAGGTTTCGCCGGTGTTGCCGAAAACCATGGCCTGCACATTGACGGCGGTGCCCCATGCGGCGGGGATGTTGTATTTGCGGCGATAGACGATCGCGCGGTCGTTCATCCAGGAACCGAAAACGGCTCCGACGGCCCCTTTGAGCTGATCCCACGGATTGGCGGGGAAGGTTTTTCCGGTGCGGGTTTTGACGAGCTCCTTGAAGAGTTTGACGAGTTCCTTTTGGTCGTCGGCGGTGAGTTCGCTGTCCACGATGTCCTTGTGGTATTTCGCGTGTTTGAACTCGTGGATCACGGTTTCGAAAGGCTCGTGGTCCTCGCCTTCGCGCTTTTGCACGCCCAGCACGACATCGCCATACATTTGAACAAAGCGGCGGTAGCAATCCCACGCGAAGCGTTCGTTCTTGGTGGCGGTGGCGAGGGATTTCACGGTCTCATCGTTGAGGCCGAGGTTGAGGATGGTATCCATCATGCCCGGCATCGAGTCGCGGGCGCCGGAGCGCACGGCCACAAGGAGCGGGAAGCCCTTGGCATCGCCGAATTTCGTGCCCATGATTTTTTCCATGTTGCGCACGCCGGCTTCCATCTGGGCCTGGAGTTCCTTCGGGTAGGTCTTTTTGTTGTCGTAAAAATAAGTGCAGACCTCTGTGGTGATCGTGAATCCGGGAGGCACGGGGAGGCCGATGCGGGTCATCTCGGCGAGGTTCGCTCCCTTGCCGCCGAGGAGGGATTTCATTTTTCCGTCGCCGTCGGCTTTTGCGGCTCCGAAAGTGTAAACATATTTGCCCTTTTTCGGGGCTGCGCTGGTAGTGGACTTGGTGGTTTTTGCCATAAATGGAGCGGAAGGTTTAGCAAATGGTTTCATGGTGTCAACGCGATGCGTGCGCGGATTTCAAGCCGGCCAACTTTTGCAAAAATGGAATTCCCATTCGCGCTCCAACCGCTAAAAGACGGCTCTCCACCTTCCCATGAAAACCATCTTTATCGGCACGGACAGCGGCGCAACCACCTCGAAGACCTGCGGGGTTTACGAAGACGGCACGCCGGTCACCTTGAATCTCGCGCAGAGTTCCACAAACGCCCAGCTCGGCACGAAGGCCGTGGTCGATGGTTGGATCGAGGGCGTGGAAAAATTTCTCGCGGAAAACAACCTCGCTTGGAATCAGGTGCAGGGAGTCGGCCTCGCGATCCCCGGGCCCTACCTTGCCTACGGCGTGCTGGACCGCACGGCGAATCTCCCCGCGAGCTTCGAGGGATGGAATTTCGTTGCCGATTATTCGGCGGCCATCGAAAGCCGTGCTGGACGAAAAATCCCGCTCGTGGCTGGAAACGACGGCAACTACGGCGGAGTCGCCGAGGCTGCAAAAGTGCGCGGCGACAAAAAGGCGGGCGTCATCATGCTCGCGCCGGGGTCGGGCCTGGGTGCCGCCTACATCAGTCCCGAAGGCTTGCCGCTCGATGGCGACACGCTGGCCGGCATGGAGGCGGGTCACATGCCCTCGCCGTTGCATTTGCTCGGGCTCCCTGTTTTCAAATGCGGCTGCGGACGCGACTGGGGCTGTGTGGAAGCCTATGCGAGCATTTCCGGCCTGGCTCAGTATCTCGAGCATCTGCTGCCGAAGCATCCCCAGCACGAGTTCCACCGCTCCGACAAACCGCTGAAGGAAAAAACGCTCGCGCTCCGCACTCTCGCGCAACAGGGCGATGCCTTGGCGCTTGAGATTTTTGATTTTCAAGCCAAGGCGCTCGGGATTCATGTGGCGAATCTTTCCATGGCGTTGGATGCCGGTTTTGTTGTGATCGGCGGGGGACTCATCGACCCGCATGCGACGACAGAAGCTTTCCGGAATCGATACCTTGGCGGAATCCGAGCCGCCGCCGAGCCGTGGCTTTTCCCCGTGCAGCGCCGCACCATGAAGATTGTTCCAGCAACGATGGGCGAGCTCTCGCAAGCCGTCGGAGCCGCGCTGGTCGCTCTCTATACATCCCGCCAACACGCGGCGTGAAGCCACTCGAAAGTCGCCGCGCTTGATTCAGGCGCCGCCGGGAGATATACCCTGCCGCCATGAATCCAGAAAAAACCTTCCGCATCGCCGTGCTGGCGGGCGACGGAATCGGCCCCGAAGTCATGACCGAGGGACTGCGCGTCCTTGATGCGGTCTCGAAAAAATTCTCCATCAAGTTGGAATTCGACCACAAGCTGGTCGGGGGAGCCGCCATCGACGGTGCCGGCCGCGCGCTGCCTGCGGAGACGATTGCCGCGTGCGAGGCGGCGGATGCCATTCTCTTCGGATCCGTCGGCGGGCCGAAGTGGGAATCACTTCCGGCCAACGAACAACCCGAGCGCGCCGCCCTTCTGCCGCTGCGCAAACATTTCGGTCTGTTTGCGAATTTGCGTCCCGCCATTTGCCTGCCCGAGCTCACGCACTCCTCGCCGCTGCATCCTCACCTGGTCGAGGGTGGCTTCGATGTGCTCTGCGTGAGGGAACTCACCGGCGGTCTTTATTTTGGCGAACCCAAATACATCAAGAGCGAGAACGGCGAGGATTTCGCGGTGGATACCATGATTTATTGGGAAAGCGAAATCCGCCGCATCGCGAAGGTCGCCTTCGAGGCCGCCCGCAAGCGCCGCAAGGAGGTTACCTCCATCGACAAGGCGAATGTGCTTCAAAACGGCGTGCTCTGGCGCCGCGTGGTGAACGAGGTCGCGCGCGATTATCCCGACATCACCCTCAAGCATCTCTATGTGGACAACGCCGCCATGCAGCTTATTAAAAATCCGAAGTCGTTCGATGTCGTGCTCGCGGAAAATCTCTTCGGCGACATCCTGAGCGACGAAATGGCCATGATCGCCGGCTCCCTCGGCATGCTGCCGAGCGCCAGCTTGGGGGAATCCACCGGCGGCTCCAACCGTTTCGGCATGTATGAACCCAGCGGTGGCACGGCGCCCGACATCGCCGGCAAGGGAATCGCAAACCCGATCGCCCAAATCCTCTCCGCGGCTATGATGCTGCGGTTTTCCCTCGGTCGCGAGGATGCCGCCTCCGCCATCGAGAAGGCGGTCGGGTCGGTTATTTCCAGTGGCTTGCGGACGGGTGATATCCACACTCCGGAAACCCGTCTGGTTGGCACGGCCGAGATGGGGGCAGCCATCGCCGCTCAAATTTGAGAAAACAAAATCTTGACGCCAGTCCCGATCGAAAGGAATCATTGCCCCTCATCAACTTTTTGGCGCATCGCCTGCCGCCGAAGGCCCTTGCGTCTTCGCCGATCGGCCGCTCCTTCAACTTTTCCATAACATTCGATGTTTGATAATCTTCTGGGACTCTTTTCAAGCGACATAGGCATTGATTTGGGGACCGCCAACACTCTGGTCTTCGTGAAAGACCAAGGTATCGTTCTGCGTGAACCTTCCGTTGTTGCCGTGCAACAAGGAACCAACCGCGTGCTTGCCGTCGGCAACGAAGCGAAGCGAATGCTCGGCCGCACGCCCGGCAATATCGTTGCCATCCGACCCTTGAAAGATGGTGTGATCGCCGATTTCGAGATCACAGAAGCCATGCTGCGCCACTTCATCAGCAAGGTGCACAACCGCCGCCGCATGGTTCGTCCGCGCGTGGTTGTTGCTGTGCCCAGTGGCATCACTGAGGTCGAAACACGCGCCGTCAAAGACTCCGCCACCCATGCCGGTGCGCGTGAGGTTTACTTGATTGAAGAACCCATGGCAGCGGCCATCGGTGTGGGGCTTCCCGTTCAAGATGCCGCCGGCAACATGATCGTGGACATCGGCGGTGGCACCACCGAAGTCGCGCTCATCTCGCTCTCGGGAATTGTTTTCAGCCGCAGCGTTCGTGTGGCGGGTGACGTGCTGGACGAGGCGATCACGAACTACATGAAGCGCGCCTACAATCTCATGATCGGCGAGCGCACGGCCGAGGAGATCAAGATCAAGATCGGCTCGGCTTACAAATTGGAAAAAGAAGTCGGCCTCGAGGTGAAGGGGCGCGATCTCGTCGCAGGCTTGCCGAAGACCATTTCCATATCCTCGCAGGAAATCCGCGAGGCCCTTATGGAGCCGCTCTCCACCATCGTGGATTCGGTTCGCATCACCCTCGAGCGTTGCCCTCCCGAGTTGTCCGCCGACCTCGTCGATCGCGGCCTTGTGCTTGCCGGTGGCGGAGCGCTCCTGCGCGGGTTGGACCGCCTCATCGCCGAAGCGACCGGGCTTCCCGTGCATGTTGCGGAGGATCCGCTCAGCGCGGTGGCCGAGGGCACGGGACGCGCCCTCTCGGAGTTGAAATTCCTCAAAGCCGTTTCGGCCGAGCGTCCGCACGGGCGTTGACCGGAATCAAGCGGGTGGAAGTTGAACTTCCTCTTTGTCGATGAACAAACTCAACATGGCGCTGGTGGTGGCAGTATTGGCCGTGGCGATTTATTTTTCCACGATCTCGCCCGGTGCCATGCAGTCGATGCAGTCGGGTTTCATGTCGCTCCTCTCGCCATTTCTGCGCACCGGAAGCGCGGTGCAGGAGAATCTCGGCTCTGTCGGACGCCGCTTGCAAACACTCGACGAACTCGAGGTGGAAAATAAAAAACTCTCGGTCGAGAACCGCGAACTCCGCGCCGAAAACAACCTCCTCAACGAACTCGAGGCCGAAAACAACCGCCTCCGCATGGCCCTCGATTTCCGCGAGCGCTCGAGTTTCAAACTCATGCCGGCCCGCATCATCGCCAGGGATTCCTCGACCTGGTGGAACACGATCCGGATCAACCGGGGATTCGAGGATGGCGTCGAGGCCGACATGCCAGTCGTCACAGACCTCGGCGTTGTGGGAAAAACCACCACGGTCTCGAAAAATGAAGCCATCGTCGTTCTCATCACCGATGAAACCTGCCGCATCGCCGCCAAGATCGACGGCACGCGCGAGCAGGGGATCATCACCGGCCTCCGAGTCCAGGAGAAAGCCGCCGAAGGCCTCCTGCAAATGAATTTCCTCGCCAAGAGCGCGAAGATTTCGCCCGCCCAGCAGGTGCTCACCGCAGGCGTCGCGCACGGCTCGTTTCCGCCGGGGCTCGTGATCGGCCGCATCAAGGAATTCCGCCTCCGCGCGCTCGACGGCCAGGCGATTGTCGAGCCGGCGGTGCATCTCGCATCGGTGGAGGATGTCTTCGTGCTCATCGGCAAAAAATGAACAAGACCCTCATCGATCTGGCCGCCTTGTTCGCGGGAGTGGTGCTGGCCTTGATCATTCAGGACGCGCTGCCTCCCATGTCGGATTTGCATGAGGCGCATGTCTTGCTCGTGCCGATGGTTTTTTGTTTCGCAGCCATGGTGATGCCGTTCGCGGCCATGCTTGTCGCCGCGTTTTACACGGGATTTCTCAGCGACCTCATGTATCTGCATGTCGTCGGTGGAAAGGTTGAAATTCCCCTCGGCTCGTCTATCGTTTTTTTTGTGATTCTCGGGAGCATCGCCAGTGGATTCCAGCCAGCCATGAAGAGCCGCAATGTTTGGCCCTTCGTGGCCTTGAGCGGTGCCGGAACCTCCGCCTACCTGCTCCTTCAATTTCTGACCATTACCTTGCAACGCGGCGGCTTCCTGTGGGAACCCGCCGTGTCATGGCGCATCCTCGCGCCAGGCCTCATGGCCGCGCTCATTGCACCTCTGTTCTACTGGACTCTGTCGCAAATGGACCGCTTAATCCCTGATGGCTCGCGCAAAATGAGACCCATCAATCGATGAAGCGCACCCGGCCGGGCTCACGAATTGTTTTCCTCGGGTTGCTCATCCTTTTGAGCTTCACGCTTATTTTGTTTCGCTTGTGGAATGTTCAGATCATACGCGGCTCGGAATACGCCTCGAAGATCAATACCAATTCCCAAGTGACCGTTCGCCTGCCTGCCGTCCGTGGCGAAATCCTCGACCGGAATGGCATCAAGCTCGTGGAAAACCGCGCCAGCTTCGAAGTCGATTTCTACCTGCCCGACATGGTGCGCGCCTACCGCGAGAGCAAGGGCAGCGTGCCCATGACGACCTACCGCGGCCGCGTGCACAACATGCCGCGAGATCTCAAGGAGGCGGATGTCGTAAAAATCGTCTCCGAGACGGTCATTCCGCGCATGGAGGAACTCGGAGTGGCGAGGGATTACAATTCCAACGCCCTCCAGATCCACTACCGCACGAATCGCGAGGTGCCCTACAACTACCGTCAGGATTTGGATTTCGAAGAGATGGCGATTTTTTCCGAGAAAAACCTCGGCCTCGCCGGCGTGAATGTGAGCGTGAAGCCGGTCCGCTGGTATGTTTACGGATCCATGGCCTCCCACCTCCTTGGATATGTCGGCTCCCCGCACGAACTCGACAAGCTTCCCGACCTTCGCGATTTCAATTTCTACGAGCCCGACATCGAGGGTAAAACCCAGCTCGAGCTTTTTCTCAACGAGCAACTCAAAGGCAAGGCCGGCGCGCGTATTCTGCAGCGCAATGCCAAAGGCATCATCGAGGGCGAGGTTGGACGCCGCGAACCCCTGCAGGGCAACAACGCCTATCTGACCATCGATGCGAAAATCCAATACATCGCCGAGCAGGCCTTGCGCGTCGTCGGTCGGGGCGCCGCCGTGGTTGTCGATCCGCGGAATGGCGATATCCTCGCCATGGCCTCCGTCCCCTCGTATGATCCGAATGTGTTTATTCCGTCCATTCCCGCTTCGAAGTGGACAGAGATCAACAAGGACGAGACCAACCCGCTCGTGAACCGCGCCATCAGTGCCTATGCGCCCGGTTCGACCTACAAGGTTCCCATCGCCCTCGCCGGAATGCGCGCCGGGCTGGGAGAGAAATCCTTCAGCTGCTACGGCGGCGTTCAATACGGCAACAAATATATGCGCTGCTGGATCGCGGAAAAAAAACGCACCCACGGCCAACTTGGCCTCGAAGACGCGCTCAAGGTTTCCTGCAACGCCTATTTCTACCAATTCGGAAATGCCGCCGGCATCGAGCAGATCGTCGCCATGGGCAACATGCTCGGCCTCGGTCAAAAATCCGGCATCCCCGTGTCGGGCGAGTCCCCCGGTGTTCTCCCCGGCCCCGAGTGGCTCTCCGCCATCAATCCCCGCGCCCGCTGGTCGAATGGCCTCACCGCCAACACCGCCATCGGCCAGGGTGATGTCCTGGCCTCCCCGCTCCAGATGGCCATGGTCACCGCCGCCGTTGCGAATGGCGGCACGGTTTACTACCCCCGCCTCATCGACCGCATTGTGGACCAGAGCGGCAAGACGATTTCCCAAGAGCCTCCCCGCATCCGCGCAAACATCGTCACCGATGGAGGCATCACCCAGGATCAGATCAATCATGTCCGCAAAGGCATGTGGGAGGTCGTCAACGAAGGCGGCGGCACGGCGGGTCGCGCGGCGAACCCCAAAATGATCACCGCCGGCAAAACAGGCACCGCCCAGTTCTGGCGCTCGGGAAAAAAAGACAACCATACCTGGTTCATTTCCTTCGCTCCCTATGACAATCCCGAATATGTTGTCGTCGTGTTCGTGCAAGGCGCAAAGTCCGGCGGCGGGGTCTCCGCACCCATCGCGGCGAAGATTCTCGAGGGGATTCGCAAATACAAATCCGGCGAGGAGGATGTCCAACTCGCCGCCCTCGAACCCGCCAAGGGAAATTTCCTTTTCACCGAGAGCGTGAACTTCGACCGCGAGGTCGCCGCTTCCACCAAGCTTTTTGATGATGGCGAGACGGCCGAAAACCCCTCCGCCGCAGGCCAGGAGAACCGGCCGAATGCCTCTCCCAATGTGCGCGAGGAGGCCGATGCCGCCGGCCGGGTCAAAAACAAAACCAAGCCGAAGACCGCCGATTCCGAAGCCTCCGCGCCGAAGCCCGAACCCGCGCAGGCCGCTCCCGTTTCCACCCCCAAACCCAACCCAATCCAGAACATCTTCAATTTCATCGGAGGCAAGCGGGAGAATTCCAGCGGCGCCGACCAAAAGAAAAAACCCGAAAAGCCACCGACCCGATGAAACCCATCAACCCATGCTCCCTTGTGAGCGCCCAAACTACCAACCACCCATGTTAGAAACCGTGAAAAGACTTTTAGGAATCGGAAAAAAAGCCACCGGCATCAAGCTGGTCATCAGCTGTGAGAAGCTCGAGAAACGCGTTGCGCTTCTCGAGAACAACCGGCTTGAGGAATACACCATCGAACGCGAAACCGACCGCAACATCGTCGGCAGCATTTTCAAAGGCAAGGTCCGAAACATCGAACCCGGCATCAAGGCCATGTTCGTCGACATCGGATTCGAGAAAAATGCCTTCCTCCAATTCTGGGACGCCATCCCCGCCGCCCTCGACAGCGGCATCGAGACCATCAATCGCGGCAACGGCAACGCCAAGAAGAAGGCCCCGCGCATCACCCACAAGGATGTGCCAAACATCTACCCCGTGGGCTCGGATGTCCTCGTGCAGGTAAAAAAAGGCCCCATCAGCAACAAGGGGCCGCGCATCACGACGGATATCAGCATGCCCGGCCGCTACCTCGTTCTCATGCCGTTCAACGACCAGTTCGGCATTTCACGCAAGATCGAGGATCCCAAGGAGCGCGAACGCCTCCGCAAAATCCTGCGCGAACTCGAAGTGCCCGAAGGCATGGGAGTCATCATGCGCACGGTCGGTGCCGGGCAGCGTTCCCGCTACTTCGTGCGCGACTTGAGCATCCTCCTCGAGCAATGGGCGCAGGTCCAAAAAGGCCTCGAGGAAAAACCTGCTCCCGCCTGCCTTTTCGAGGAGCCCGATCTCATCGAGCGCTCGGTGCGCGACTTCCTCACTGATGAGGTGGACGCCGTCATCATCGACGACGCAAAATCCGCCGAGCGCATGCAAAATCTCGTGGGCCAGATTTCCAAACGCGCGAAAAAATCCATCCAGCACTACACCGGCGTCCAGCCGATCTTCGAGTGCTTCGGGGTCAAAGCCCAGATCGACGCCGCCTTCCACCGCCAGGTCTGGCTGCCCTGCGGCGGCTATATTGTCATCGACGAGACGGAGGCGATGATCGCGGTGGATGTCAACACGGGCCGCAACAAGGGCGCGAAGGACATGGAAAAAACCATCCTTCAGACGAACCTCGAAGCCGCCGAGGAGATCGCCCGCCAACTCCGCCTCCGCAATATCGGCGGATTGATCGTCGCCGACTTCATTGACATGAAGAACCGCAAGGATCAGCAGGCCGTTTACACACGCATCAAAGAGCGCCTCAAGCGCGACAAGGCCCGCACCCATGTGCTGCCGATCTCGCAGCTCGGCCTCATGGAAATGACCCGCCAGCGCGCCAACGAGAGCCTCGCCAGCGCCGTCTTCATCCCGTGCCCGCATTGCAGCGGCAAGGGTGTGATCAAGAGCCCCATGACCATGAGCGTGGAACTCCAGCGCGCCCTCCACTCCGTCATGCGCAAGCACCAGGAAATCGTCCACGAGGTCCGCGTCACCGTGCACCCCGACCTCCTCAACCGCCTCCGCACCGAGGACGAGGAGCACCTCATCGATATCGAACGCCGCTACGCCGGCCGCCTCGTCTTCCGCGCCGACCCCACCTTCCACCAGGAAAAATTCGTCATCTCCGACGCCAAAACCGGCGAGGAACTGAAAGGCTGATCCCGTGCTGCTCCGCGAAGAATACATCGCCGCTTTCACCCACGAAGACCGGGTCGTGCGAAAGATGGCCTTGGAACTTGTGATCCGCTGCAAGGCGGGTGGAATGGACGCAACCCGCCAAGCCCTGCGCAGCATAGAGGCGTATGGCTTCGAGGGGAGCTTTCTTTATTTGCAGAACCTCCTCAAATTGCCCCTCGATCATGAAACCGCCGGAGAGCTTCTCTCTCTCATTGCCAGCAAACATCATCAGGGATCTTTGCATCTGGCATTAAAGTGGTTGACCAAAATGGCCCCCGTTGACTTTCTGGGCACTCACGGCGAGGCCATCCGGGGACTTGAAAAAGACCACGAATCTTTGTTTCCCGGTCAGGTCATCGCAAAGGGCCTTGAGGAAAGGCTGCGCTTGGCCGCCACTCCCCCTGCGGAACTCCTGCGCCGTCTGGACGAGCTTCCCATGGAGTGCTCAGTGCCTCGGCCTTCTTATCCAAACGATCTGGTCAATGAGGCGAATAAAATCATAGACATCCTGGCCGACATTCCCGCCTTTCGCGGCGAACTCGAATCCCGTGCCAATTCTTGGATCGCCCTGGAATTGGGGGATGATG
The DNA here is from genome assembly GCA_046093785.1 of Spartobacteria bacterium. Classification (GTDB taxonomy): domain Bacteria; phylum Verrucomicrobiota; class Verrucomicrobiia; order Chthoniobacterales; family Terrimicrobiaceae; genus UBA967. The sequence continues at coordinate 3,602 of JBJTGE010000177.1, read as the reverse complement.
CACCCGACATCGCAGAGGGTGAGTCTCCGGTCCTCGACCATTTCTGGCCTGTTTTATTCGCTGTTTCCATAGCCGGGAAACTTCGCCTCCAGCACTTGGTCCTGCCTCTTGTGGAACTCTTCAGTTTCGATAACGATAGCCTGGATGAAGGTGTCGCCGATGCCCTTGGCGAGATGAACTCCATCCACACCCTCCAAGCCTGGGAGGAGGTATATCCGAACCTCGAGTGGCACGAGCGTCTCTTTTTGGGCAGCACCTGCGAACATATCTCCGAACCCGGAGTGGATGCCTTCCTCGAACGACTGTTGGAGAGCGAAGACGATACGGATTTAATCGTCGGGCTCATGGCATGCCTTTCCCTTCAACCCTCCGAACGCGCCACCGAAAGCTGCGCGGAATTTTATCGGGATTACTATGACGACCCCGAAGCCCAGGAAATCGCCGAGATTCTCTACACGCGCCACATTGTTCTCAATCAACATCACGCAGATTTAGAATTGTGGAAAAAAACCAGCTACTTTCTACACGACCGTTTTCTCAACACCAAAAATTCTCTTTCCGCAAGCTCTCTATCGTCTGTCACTCCTGACGAGGAATTTCTTGAAGAGGAATCCCCTGAAGAGGAATCCTGCGACGAGGAATCCCTCGAAGAGAAATCCCATGACGATGCTCCGCTGCCATGGGATTCGCCCGCACCCTCCTTGATTAGTGCCGAACCATTCATCGCCCCTCTCAAGACCGGTCGAAACGACCCTTGCCCCTGCGGTTCGGGAAAAAAATTCAAGAAGTGCTGCTTCATAGCCTGATCTGCGAAGAGCGTAAAACTCCCGCCGCCACCGCTTCTGGCCGATCGGCGTTATCTCAAATTTGTAGCGGCTGTCTATGACTGCCGCCAAAGGAGGCATGGCTCGCTGGTGTGAAAAACTGGTGTGAATTGTTTTTTTAACATTTATGCGCTAAATCGAATATTGACAAAATATCCACTATGGCGCATATTTTTTCATTATGCAGCTGGCCCGAGACTCCAAACAAATCGGCAACATCATCCGCCGCACCCGCAAAAAACAAGGACTCACACAAAGTCAACTTGGCGACAAGGCAGGCTTGCGTCAAGCCACTGTCTCACAAATTGAAAGTGGACATCCCTCCGCCCGCATCGAGACGCTTCTTCAACTCTTTACGGCTCTCGATTTGGAACTTTGCGTCACCGAGCGTTCCAAGGATTGGAGTATCGCCTGATGCCTCGCCGAGCAGTCCATAAACCATTGCGGGTTTTTATGAACGGCCAACCGGTGGGCTTTTTTCTCAAAGAGCCGGGCGGTGCGGTAGCCTTTGGATACGAGGAATCCTGGCTCGCGCGGGATAATGCCATTCCAGTGTCGCTGTCGCTTCCCTTGAGGGAGGATGCCTTCAAGGGAGCTGTGGTTGCCGCTTTTTTTGAGAACCTGCTGCCTGATTCCGAGCCCTTGAGGAGGCGTGTTTCTGAAAAAGTCGGTGCGGAGGGAATTGACGCCTACAGTCTCCTGTCGCGCATTGGCCGCGATTGCGTGGGAGCTTTGCAATTCCTCCCAGAAGATGAGGAGTTGCAAGTCTCAACGGAAATGCAAGGGCATCTGGCATCGGACAGCGAGATCGAGGGTATGTTATTGAATCTCGCGCAGACGCCTCTTGGGCTCGACCGTGAGCGGGACTTCCGGATTTCGATCGCAGGCGCGCAGGAAAAAACAGCCCTCCTCCACCACAAAGGCAAGTGGTGGAAACCCTCCGGCACAACGCCGACCACCCACATCTTTAAAAAGCAAATGGGAACCCTGCCGAACGGGTTGGACCTCTCAAACAGCATCGAAAACGAATTCTATTGCCTGCGTTTGCTCGCGGCCTTCGGTCTGCCTGTGAACCGCGCGGAAATTTCCACTTTTGGAAAAACCAAGGCCCTCGTGATCGAACGCTTCGATCGGAGGTGGACACTGGACGGGCGTTTACTGCGTTTGCCCCAGGAGGATTGCTGCCAAGCCCTGTCAGTCCCTCCGTCCCGGAAATACCAGAATGATGGGGGCCCGGGCATTGCCGACATTCTTCGTCTGCTCATGGCCGGCGACTCGCCTGCCGAGGATCAGAAGCGGTTTTTAAAGGCGCAGGTGGTATTCTTGTTGATTGGCGCCACGGACGGACACGCCAAAAATTTCAGCATTTTCTTGGGGCCGCTCGGCCGGTTCCGCCTCACTCCGCTCTACGATATTCTTTCGGCGCAACCGAGTCTCGCTTCGGGTCAAATTCATAAAAAGCAAATGAAGCTCGCGATGTTTGCCGGCACCAATCGCCACTATGTTGTCGATCGCATCTGCGGACGGCATTTCCTCCAGACAGTCGAACGAGCGGGGCTTCCAAGCGCTCTGGCAAAAGAGGTCATGGAGGAGGTGGCTGCGCAGGCGGTCGCGGCCAAGCAAGAGTTGGAGCAAACTCTGCCTCCCGATTTTCCGGAATTCCTTCATCGCACAATTTGGGAAGGCATCGCAGCCAGGCTCGCGAACTTGCAGGTGTAGACAACCGCGCCGATCCCTTAGCCCTGCCGCGCCTGCCCGGTGCGAAAGTCCTTGGTCAGCACTTCCTCCAATGCGGTCATCGCACCCCGCAACTCCGCACGCAAAGCCTCTGCATGAGGGGAGGGGTCGAGTGGCGGAGTAAAAACACCTGCGCACCGCGTGGCCAGCGGCCGTTTTTTTCGGTCGTCGCCCAGTGTTTCCAGCAGCTCCCGCACGCGATCGCTGCGCCTCTTGGCCTCTTGGATTTTTTCCATCGCCTGCGCCTCGGTGATTTGGCCGGCTGAAACGGCCAGAAGTTGGCGGCAATCGAACGCACGGCACCGTTGCGGCCGCTCGGCATAAATCCGGCAGCAATTCCCGTCATGCGCGGGGCATGGTTGTTGAAACTGCAACTCCCCATCGCGCCGCCTCGCCCTCAGTCCCTTTGCCGCCATGGCTCGAAGGGAATCCTCGGGTTGGACGGCCATTCCATGGAAAAGCACCCCGTTGCAGCACATGCCGCAGGCGGAGCAGAGCCGTGCGGCGGATTCGGAATAGGCGGAGTCGTTCATCGGATATCAGGCGACCTTGCCACGCATCTTTTTTGTTTCCGAGCGGCGGCGCTTCGATTCAACCAGCTTCGCCTTTGTGCCCCGCGAGCGCTTGGCCTTTCGCCGCCGTTCCCGCGAGGCTTCCGCCAACTGCTCCAGATTCTTTGCCTCGGCCGCTTCATTGATTTTCCTCAGCAGCCTCCGGCGTGCGGTCTCCCGGTTCATCGCCTGCGAGCGCGAATCCGAAACCGTCACACTCAACCCCGTCGGGACATGACGCAGAGTGACAGCCGTCGAAACCTTGTTCACATGCTGTCCGCCAGGCCCGCTCGAGCGTGAGAACATCTCCTCAATATCGGCATCGCGCAGTTTTTTCATTCGGATAACCTCGTTCCTAATCGCAAAGTTGTCCTGTGCGGAAATCTTTTCGGGAGGGCCATCGTCTCGCATGGCGCAAATATCAAACACGGAAATCGCCAAACCGCTCCCGAGACACCTCGCCGCCGAAATCGCCCGAACAACGCCCTTC
>JBJTGE010000176.1:0-7022 GCA_046093785.1 Spartobacteria bacterium | reverse complement strand
GAAGACGGTGCAGTGGAGGCTGTAGCCGTCCACGAATTGGAAATGAAGTTCTCCACGACTCTGGACTCCATGGGGCGTGATGCCGACCTCCTCCTGGGTCTCCCGCACGGCGCACTCATGGGCTGCCTCGCCGGGTTCGATACGACCGCCGGGGGCATTGATTTTTCCCGCGCCGAGGCCGCGTTTTTTGCGGATGAGGAGGATTTGACTGTCCAGAATGACGAAACACAGGGTGGCCCGCTCGCGCGGTTGCCACTGGTTCCAGAAATCATCCATGGGCGGGAGACTAAGGCAGGAAGCGGATCAGCAACTGCGGGTAGAAGCCGAGAATGAGGATGAGGGCGGCCGAGAGGACAATGGCGAGCTTCGAAAGCGGAGAGACGCTCACGGCAGCACATCCCTCGGGAGCTGGTTGCCAATACATGGCGCGGATGACTTTGAAGTAGTAGTAAAAGCCACTGGCCACTGTGACGACGCCGATGAGGACGAGGAGGTAGAGCCCTTGGTTCATGGCTGCCTCGAAGATGAAGAATTTTCCGAAGAAGCCGACCGTGAATGGCACGCCGGCCAGCGAGGCGGCTGCGATGAGCATGGCGAGGGCGAGGCCGGGCGAGCGGCGGGCGAGGCCGTTGAAGTGCGAGAGGTCGTCGCCGCCGGTGGCTTTGGTGACGGGCACCATGACGAGGAAGGCGAGGAAGGTCATCAGGAAATAGCCGCCCAGATAGAACACCACGGCTCGGCCGGAAAAGGCGTCACCGATGGCGGCGAGGCCGACGAGGAGGTATCCGGCGTGGGCGATACTGGAGTAACCAAGGAGGCGTTTGAAATTGGTTTGCGGGATGGCGGCGAGGTTGCCGTAGATGAGGGTGAGACCCGCGAGCAGGGCGAGAACGAGGATGAGTTTGTCCTGGAACGAATCCAGCACGAAGAAAGGCTGAAGGACGCGGATGAGAATCACGAACCCGGCGGCTTTTGAGGCCACGGCGAGAAAAGCGGTAATGGGTGTTGGTGCGCCTTGGTAGACATCCGGAACCCAGAATTGGAACGGGGCGGCGGCAATTTTGAAGCCGATGGCGACGAGCACCATCGCAAGGCCGAACAGGATGGCTGTGTGGTTCGCTATGGGAACGATGGAGAGGTTTTTCTGGATGAGGGCGAGGTTTGTCTCACCCGTCATGCCGAAAATCCAAGTGATGCCATAAATAAAGAATCCGGTGGAGAGAGCGCCCAAGACGAGGAACTTCGTGCCGGCTTCGAGGCTTGCGAGGCTGCGGCGCATGTAGGCGACTTGGATGTAGAGCGAAATCGTCACCAACTCCAGAGCGCAGAAGATCATGATGAAGTCGGAGGCGGAGGCCATCCACATGAGACCTGCACAGGTGAAGACGGGCAGGATGAAAAACTCGCCCGAACCGGCTTCTGGACGCTCGGCTGGCACGAGGCGTTGGACGATAGGAATGTAGTCGATCGCCAGAATCAGAGTGAGGATGGTGGCAAGGAGGGCGAATCGTTTGAAGAAAAGCGAGAGGCTATCCACCACATAGAAACCCGAATCCTGCATGCCGGCGGGGTTGGTTTCGATAAAGAAGCTGAGGATGAAAACGCAAACCAGACCGAAGATGGCACCGTGTGCGAGGGTGACTTTGTTGGATTTGAAGCTGAAGGATTCCGCCATGAGCAGGAAGATGCCCAGACAGACGACACAGATTTCAAGAGCGACGGGCGGGATCATGGCAGAAGCAAAGCGGGTGTAACGAGGTTCACGAGAATTTGCGGGAAGAATCCGAAGAACAGCATGATGGCAAGCAGAATAACGATAGCGGCATGCGGGAATCCGGTGAGATCGGTCAGGCGTGACCAGCGGTCAGAGAGCGGCCCCATGAAAACGCGGCGGTAGGCGCGGAGCATGTAGATGGCGGAGATCACGATACCCCAGACGGCACAGATGGTTGCAATTTGGTAGCCGTTGAAGCCGAAGACCTCTTTGCCGTCGAGGAAGCCCATTTGCGGTTCGCCTGTGGCGAAGGATCCGAAGAACACGAGCAATTCGCCGGCGAAGCCAACGAAGCCGGGGAGTCCAACGGAAGCCATGGCGGCGAAGCCGAAGGCGAGGCCGAGTTTAGGTGTTGCGCGGGCGATTCCGCCAAGTTCGGAGAAATCCAAAGTGCCGGTGCGCTCGCGGATTTCCCCGCAGAGGGCGAAGAGAACGGCGATGGTGAGGCCGTGACTGAGAAGCATGAGAGAAGAACCTGTGAGGCTCACTTCATTCAAGGCGGCAAAGCCGAGGAAGATGTAACCCATGTGCATAACGCTCGAGTAGCCGAGCATGAGATCGAGCTTTCGCTGGGCGATCGTGCAATACCCGACATAGAGGATATTGCAGGCGAGCAATGTTAAAAGGATCGGGGCAAAGGCCTGAACGGACTCAGGGAGAATCGGAACGGCGAGGCGGATCAAGCCGTAGAGGCCGAATTTTTTTAAGACACCGGCGTGCAGCATGGATGCCGGAGCGGGTGCGCTGGCATAGGCTTGAGGTGCCCATGTGTGGAAGGGGAAGAGGGATACAAGGATGCCAAATCCAACCAAAAGAAGCAGATAAACAACCGGCGAGTCGGGAACTTGCCCCGCTTGCGCATTGGCCACCATCTGGCGGAGGTCAAACGAACGGGCGGTCTCGGGTTGGATCAGGTAGAGTCCAATGATGCCGAGGAGAAGAATGAAACTGCCGGTCGCCAGATAAACCGTGGCTTTCCACGCGGCGGCCTGCCGGTCCCCCGAGCCCCAGATGCCGATCAGGAGGAAGGTCGGGATGAGGGCCAGTTCGTGGAACATGTAGAAGAAGAAGACATCCACCGAAGCAAAAGCGCCGACCACGCCGGCCGAAATGAGGAGGATGCTGGCGTAGAACCAGCGGGCATTTTCCAGCGGCGCACGGGCCACACAAACGGCTGCCAGAGTAACGATCACCGAAAGGAAAAGCATGATCAGGCTTAGACCGTCCGCTCCCAGTGTGAAGCTGATGCCCAGCTGGGGAACGACGGGGAAGCTGGAGACGAATTGGAAACCGCCCTGCGCGGGATTGTAGAAAACGGCAACCGCAAGGAAGAAAAGGACATTCAACGCCGCGCCGAGTATCGAGGTGAATCTCGCATTGGCTCCGGCCATGACGAGCACGGCCGAGAGGATCGGCACAAGAATGAGGAAGAGAAGCGGGCTGACGGAACTCATTTGGAAATCAGGATGTAAAGAAGACCCACCACACCGGCTCCGAAGAAGAAGGCGTAGGCTTGGATATTGCCGAGTTGAAGGAAGCGCAGGGCGAACCCGCAAGCCCAGGTGAGCTTGCTGGGAACTTGAACGACGAGGAGATCAACGATCCATCGATCCGCCCACGAGAGAAAGGCCGCGCCGCCGCCTTGGATGTTTTTGACGAACCAAAAATAGACATTGTCGATGTAAAGGCGGTTCGCAAAGAGCGGGATGGAGATGGGGTCTTTTTCGGCTTTGAAGTAAAGCAATGCCGAGAGACCTGCGCCCCCGAAGAACATGGCGTAGAGGAGCGGGTGCAGGAGGTGCGGGACGAGTTCGTGATCCGGGCGGGCCAACTTGAAGAAGTGGTCTTGGATGAACGGGAAGCCGGCGAAAATGGCGAGAACCGAAAGAACGAGCATGGGAACCAGCATGGTGACCGGTTGTTCCTTGGCGTGTTCCGCATGCTCGCTGCGGGCCTTGCCGAAGAAAACCACGAAGAACTCACGGAAGATATAGAAGGCGGTGAGACCGGCGGCGGCGGCAACGAGCCAGCCGAGGAAAGGAATTTTCACAACAGCCCACTCGATAATGAGGTCTTTGCTGAAATAACCGCTCGTGTAGGGGCATCCGGCCAAGGCCAGCATTCCGAGGAAGAAGCAAACCATGGTCACCGGCGTCTTCTTGCGAAGTCCACCCATGTGCCACATGTCCACCTCGTGGTGCATGGCGATCATGACAGAACCGGCGGCAAGGAAGAGAAGGCACTTGAAGCAGGCGTGGGTGAAGAGGTGGAACATCGCGACATCGGATGTCGGAGCGACGCCAATGCCGAGGACCATGTAGCCGAGCTGGGAAATGGTGGAGTAGGCCAGGATGCGCTTGATGTCACTCTGCTGGGTGGCCATGAGCGCGGCAGCGAAGCAAGTGATGCCACCGATCCAAGCGATGATCTCGCGGGCGGTCGGCACGATTTCCAGAATCGGAAAAATGCGGGCCAGCATATAAACACCGGCCGCAACCATCGTGGCCGCGTGGAGAAGGGAGGAAACCGGCGTCGGGCCTTCCATCGAATTCGGCAACCACACATGGAGTGGCATTTGAGCGGATTTGCCGATCGTTCCCATGAAAATGAGCACGCAGGCGATGGTGAGATAAATGGGAGCCGTGGCGAGGCCAGGGATGGACTCGATCAATTGGCTGAAGACGACCGTGCCGGTGCCGAACCAGAGGAGCAGGATGCCGAGCATGAAGCCGAAGTCGCCGATGCGGTTCACGATGAAAGCCTGTTTTCCAGCATCCGCCGCCGAATCCTTCGAGTAATAGTGGCCGATGAGGATGTAGGAACTCACGCCGACGAGTTCCCAGAAGATAAACATCATCACAAAGTTATCCGCCAGCACGATGCCGAGCATGGAGAAAAGGAAGAGCGAGAGACCGGCAAAAAAGCGGGAATAGCCCTCCTCGTCGCGCATGTAGCCGAGCGAGTAGATGAAGACCAAAACGGAAATGGAGGTCACCACCAAAAGCATCACCTTGCTTAAGTGGTCAAGGGTCACGCCGATGGTCAGGTTCAGCTCGGGCCCGAGGCTCAGCCAATTGATGGAGAGCGTTTTGCCATCCACCGGTTGGTTGAACAGCCACCAACTCAAGACACACCCTGTGATGGCGGCGAGGATCGCGAGGGAGGCGCTGAGTGTTTTAGAGAATTTCCCGAGGAGGAGGATCAGCGCGGCGCTGACCAGCGGGGTGAAAAGAATAATCCAGGGCGCGGTTTGCGTGCTCATCAGAACTTCAGCGTATTCAAGTCTTCAACATGTGTGGTCTGCTTGGCGCGGAAGAGCGCGACAATGATGGCGAGGCCGACGGCGACCTCGGCGGCGGCGACGGTGATGATGAAAAACACGAGCACTTGGCCGTTGTAGTTCGGCATGCCGTCGGGAGTCAGGTTGAAGCGGGAGAAGGCGACGAGGGAGAGATTGGCCGCGTTCAGCATGAGTTCCAGACCCATGAAAATGATGAGAATATTCCGGCGCAGGAGGACTCCGCCGAGGCCGATGGCGAAGAGGAGTCCGCTGACGATGAGGTAATGCGCTAAGGTTGGCATGGAGAAATCAAACGATCACTTAAGTTCTTTCCGGCTGAGGAGAACGACCCCGACTGTGGCGACGAGGAGGAGGACGCCGATGATTTGGAACGGCAGGTTGAAGTTGCGGAAGAGGGCGAAGCCAACGAGGGCGACATCATTTGCCATGGGATGGGAAACGGCGGGCTTGACGACATTCAATGCCGGGAGGGCTGAGATGACTTGGGTGAGGGCCGAGAGGAAGCCCCCGACGACGATGCCGCCGCCGACCCAGGCCGAGAGGCGGACGCGGCGGCGTTTCTCCTCGCGCAGGTCGAGCAACATGATGATGAAGAGGAAAAGCACCATCACAGCTCCGGCGTAGACTAGGACTTGGACAACGGCGATGAAGTAAGCATCCAGCGTCACAAAAATGGCGGCGAGGGCAACGAACGACATGACGAGGCTCATGGCGCAGGAGACAGGGTTTCTCAGCAGGATCACTCCCAGCGCGAAGGCAAGCATGAGGAGGGAGAAGATCGAGAAAAGGGCGAGTTGCATGTGGTGGTGTGAGGTGGCGTTCTACCAGTCGCGAGCAGGTTGTTCTACTTTTTTTCGTTCCACTTGTTGACGAGGCCGGTCATTTCCCCGCCGAGTTCGCGGAGTTTGTGGATGTCGTGAACCATCTCGGCGCGGGAGAGGCCGGTGATCGAATAATCCTTGCGGAGGTAGATCGCCTGCTCGGGGCAGACCTCTTCGCAGAGTCCGCAATAGATGCAACGGATCATGTCGATATCGAATGCCTTCGGGCGTTTCTCCACCTTGCTCCAGCGCTCGCCTTCGGGGATTTCCTCCGGCTGGATGGTGATGGCGCGGGGCGGGCAAATGAATTCACAAAGTTGGCAACTCACGCAGCGGTCGCGTCCATGCTCGTCGCTCACGAGGGTCGGGGCACCGCGATACCAGTCAGGCATCTGCGCGTCCCACTTCTGCTCGGGGTATTGCATGGTCACTTTCGTCTGGCCCGTCAGGAGGCGGAGCATGTGTTTGAGCGTGATCAGAAGGCCCGCTACGATCGAGGGCAGGTAGATCTTTTCGGCCAAAGTGAGGCGCGGACGCGTGACGGTGTAAGCCATAAAGTTGGGTGGTTCTAACAATGTTCGTTCCGCATGGCAACTTTGGACTCACATTTTTTCGCGAGTCCCGAGCGGGGCCTGGATTCAAGGAGCCGCTTGGATCTGGGCGAGGCGGCGCTCAAGAACGGAATCCGGTTCGGCGCCGAGATCCTTGGCTTTTTCGTAGTGCTTCTTGGCGAGTTGGAGCGAGGGGGGCTCGGCGTTGGCATACATGACGGCGAGGTTGAAATGGGCGTTGGCGTAGTTTGGATTGATGGCGAGACTTGCGCGGAAGGACTCCTCCGCCTTGGCCGTGTCGCCTTTTTTTCCAAGGGCGATGGCGAGGTAATTGTGGGCCACGGAGTTTTTGGAATCGACCTTGAGGACCCGCTCGAGGAGGGAAATCGAGTCGTCGAAACGGCCTTGACGGCAGTAGACATTGCCCAAGTTCACCGACGCGAAAACATCGTCGGGTTTCAAGGCGGCGGCTTTTTCCAGAGCGACCTGGGCGGCCGAGAGTTTGCCGGACTGGATTTGAGTGCCGGCGAGGTTGGCGCGCGCGAAGGGGTTGTCCGGGGCCATTTCCACGATGC
>JBJTGE010000175.1:0-8110 GCA_046093785.1 Spartobacteria bacterium | reverse complement strand
ATGCGGGTCTCCGGTCGGCCATGAGAAACTTGGGTTAAGAACAAAGAGAAAATGAACCCTGCCCCCCAGATTCGATCGCCTCCCACTCGAACAAAAAATTTGGACGATCGTCCAAATTTTTTGTTTTTTGTAAAATATTGATGTATATTTATATATTTAGAAATTTGTTGCAGTTTTTCAAAAACGTTCTGCCATCGAAGACAAACTTTTTGGACGATCGTCCAAATTTTTTGTCGAGGTCTTCCTTGGCGTGATGCTCTTCCAATGAGGCATTGGGGACTTTGGCGCTCCTGCCGAACTTGCTTACCCCTCCTCGAATGGAATAAATGTCAACAATTAACGCTTGAACCCTATGATTATGTATCCTCCTCGGCAGGAGTTGGATCAACGATGCCAACGAGGACGTTGGCGCTCCTGCCAAAATTGGTTATCCCGCCTCGAATTGACCAGATATCAACAATTAATGTCCGACCCCTTTAACCCTCAATCGTCAGGCCTTTTGTGGAAACTTGTGCCAAAAGGAGCGCATCGCGCAAGGGGGGGTGAGATTTCACCCGGGTCCTGAGAGGAGCGGGGGGAAGCCAACGGGGACGTTGGCGGTCCCGAGTTGGGCGGATTAGAGTGCTGCTGCGGCGGCTTTGGCGGCGGCTACTTTGCCGGCATACCATTTTTCGTATTCCTCGACGGGGACGACGCGGATTTTGGCCTTCATGTTGTAATGGCCGGTGCCGCAGAGTTGGCTGCAGGCGAGTTCGAGTTCCGCCGTGCGGGTGGTGGTGAACTGCATCCACTTGATGGTTCGTCCGGGGACGGCGTCTTGGTAGAGGCGGAAGGAGGGGACGTAGAAGGAGTGGATCACATCGCGGGAGCGGAGGAGGACATGGATGGGCTTTCCGACGGGGATGACGAGTTCGGTGGAGGTGAAGTCGTCCTTGCCGGCGGGGTCGGCAGGATCGACGCCGAATTTGTTTTCGACGCTGAATCGCTTCACATCGCCTTCGCCGAGTTGGCCGTCGGCTCCCGCGTAGCGCAGGTCCCATCCGAACTGGTAGCTTACGATATCGACGGTGATGGCATCCGGCGCGATGGGTGAGGAGGTCAGTTCATACCAGATGCGGTTTGACCAGACGGCGAGGAGGAGGAAGATGGCGGTCGGGATAATGGTCCACCAGAATTCCAGGGTATTGTTGCCGTGGCTGTAGTGGGCTTTGTGGCCCGGGCGGCGGCGGTAGCGAACGAGATAGATGATGTAAACGACTTGGGTGAGGACAAAAACCGCAAGTGTGAGGATGAAGATGAAATTGAGGAGGTAGTCGATCTTTTCCCCGCCGACGGTGATATTTGGTGGTGCCCAGTAGAGGTTGGAGGTGCGTTGCTCGGCGTGGGCGGAGAGGTTTCCGCCGATAAGCAGGAGTGCGGTGATGGAAAGGATTCGCAGCAGGAAGTTCATAGTCGGGTCAAATCAGGCGGCGGGCGGAGCGGCTGGGGCCGGAGCGGCAGGCGCGGGCGCTGCTCCGCCGGCAGGAATTTTTTCTGCGGGAATGGCTTTAAGTTCTTTTTGCGTCCAAGGATCCTTGCGGTCGGCACTGGCGGCACGGACGGACTTGACATAGTCGGCTGTGATAGCCGGGGCCACGTTGCCCCACTCGGAGCGGATATAGGTGAGGATGGCGGCGATCTGGTCGTCTTTGAGTTGCGACCATGGCGGCATGGCGTTGTTGTAGGTGTTGCCTTTGACCTGCACCGGGCCTTGCATGCCGGCGAGCAGAATTTTGACGAGGTGGTTGTCCCCCACCCAATCTCCGCCGACGACCCATTCGCTGGCTACGAGGGGCGGAAATTGTCCGGCTACGCCCATGCCCGATCCTTGGTGGCAGACGGCGCAGTTTTGGCTATAAAGGCGTTTGCCGATGACTTTGGGATCTGGTGCTACGGCTGCTCCTCCGCCACCACCACCGCTCCAAGACACGAGAGAAGGATTGTAGACATCCGCACGGAAGCCTCCGCTGTTGAGGGCCAAGTGGATACCAGCCCAGAAGATGATGACGGCGGCAAGGATGATCAACCAAAAGGGAACCGGCGCGCGTTTTTCGGAGGGTTCGGGTCCCTCGCGGAGGACGGGAGCGTTGGGTGCCGGGCTTTCGCCGTTTGGTGGCTCGTTCGATGGCGTATGGGAAGTCACGGTTTTACTTGGCGGTGGGCTCCGGGGATTCCGGCAGCGGGTAATTTTGGTTCAGGGAAAGCAGGTAGGCGACAAGGGCTTCGGCCTGCTGGGTCGGAACAACTTCGTATCCGGGCTTTGGAGCGCGGGAGCCGGTCAGACCTTGAACGGCGTGAGCGGAGGGCTGGCCGACGATTTTGCGGTATTCGTAGAGGTAGCTGTAGGATGGCATGTTCGACCAAGGTGTTACGCTCTTGGGCGCGTAGAGGTGGCGGTGGATTGCAGCCACATCGGTCTGGCGTGCGCCGTAGTTCGACAAATCCTGCCCGATGCGGTATTCGCCGAGGAACGGGGTGTGCTCACGGATTTCATCACGCGGAACAGTCTGGCGTTTCCCAAGCTGCTTGGCGATGTCGGTGCTGAAGGGGTCGGGGCGCACTTGTTGGGTGTGGCACTCCATGCAGCCATTGGCGGCGTAGACTTTTTGTCCGGCGATGGCCAGGCCGGATACGGTGGGAGGATTGACTCCGCCGGTTTCTTCGTTCGGAAGAGGCTGCATCTGGCCGAGGTTGGCAACGGGATAGGCAACAAGTCCGACCCAGGCCGAGCCGAAGGTGAGAAGGATGCCGGTGAAGAGAAGTGTGAGTTTGTTCATACCGCGACGGGCTCTTGGGAATTTTCTTCGCGCACGGCGATGAGTGCGGGTGCTGTGCCGGGGCGGCGGAGCGACCAGTGGAGGCCGGCGAAAACGAGGGCGAAGGCGAGGTTGGCGCCAACAATCAACAAGGCGGCCAGCGCGGCAATAAATCTAAAAGGGAATACGAACTCCATAGAGCTGCGGAAAGTAACGCCGATATCATGCAGGGCATAGCCTTGAATAAGACCGCCGAGCACAAGGACGATAACACCCAGAAGGACGCCGATTGTTGCCAGCCAAAAGTGCCAGGAGATCAGGCAAGAGGAGGGCCATTCTTTTCCGGTGAGGCGGGGCAGGATGTAATAGATCGCCCCAAAAGCGACCATGCTGAAGGATCCGTAGTATCCAAGGAGATGCAAGCCGCGTGTGATGTCCGAGAAGTTCGTGACGGAATTCACTCCGGGAAGGGCATTGATGGCGGAAAAGACCCAAGTAAAAACAAGCATTCCCACGCCGGAGATTGTGAAGCGGAGGGCGGGGCTCCAGCTCATTGCGGCGTAGTGGCCATCCAGCGTGAAATGGAAGTTGAGCGCCACGGCGAGGGCCGGGATGATCAACATCACAGCAGCCGCGACTCCCACGCTGACCATCCAAGCGGGGAGAGGTCCACCGATGAGACGGCTTGTTCCCGACCAGGCACCGAAGAGGATGAGGGACCAGAAGGCCAAGAGGCTGAGGTGTTGGCTATTGAGGGCGCGGCCGATGGCTTTGGGAATGATGTAGAAAGCGGCGGCGAGGGCGATCGGTGCGAGCCAGAGGTTGAAGAATCCGCCCGCGAACCATGCGGCGATGGCTGGTTGGGCGCTGGCTTGAACCGGTTTCCAAACGAGAAGTTGGCTGGCTGTGGCAAAAAGCCATGGGAGCGAGAACAGCCCGGCCACGAGGAACCACTGGGAGACAAAGAGGTTTTCGGACTTGCGATGGTTGAAGGTCACAATCGCCCAAGCGCCGATGATCAGAAGCGAGAGGAGCAGGATGTGGGTCGAGTAGCCCGGGAAGTTGAAATTTGAGATGGAGGTATTGTCACCAATCAGAATGCCTGCGACTCCCACAAATGTGCCGATATTCCAAACGATGCCTGCGGCAATCACGCTTTTGTAGCGTGCCAGAGGCACCCGGCAAAGACGGGTGGTGAGCCAAAGGCCTATGCCGATCGCAGCGGGTGTCGCCCATCCGTAGGCGAGGGCATTGACTGAGACGAGGCTCGTGCGGCCGTAGGTGAAAAGTCCGCATCCATCGAGGAAGCAGGGCCATACGAGCTTGATGGCGCTGATGAGTTCAAAGACGGAACCGAAGAGCAACCAGAAGATGGCTGTGCCAAAGAAAAGAATAACCGGGGCGGCCACCGACGCATCGAGGCTCGCGCGTTCGGCGCTGGTGAGAGTGTCCGGCTGGCTGGACTGGTCGTTACTCATGGATTGGCAGGTTTCTTGGTTTTGGCCGGTTTGCTCTTGGCAGGCTCCACGGGTGCGGAGAGGACATCTGAAGCACCTTGGTTGGCGGCGGAAGGTTGTTCACTCGGAAGGCTCTCTGAAACATCAGCTACGGGAGATGAGGCCGGCAGTGGTTTGCCAGTGGCATCGAGGACCGGGTAGGCCGGCGCAGGCTTCTTGGTGTTGAGGTCGGCGAGGACGAGCTTCATGGCATCCGCGATAGGAATCTGGACTGATCCCTTGGCTTGATCCACCCAGGCGTAGGTATTGAGCTTGATCTCGTTTTCCGCCTTGAGTTCGGCGAGATTTTTGATGCGTTCGGCATCGCGGGCCGGGTCTTCGGGATTCAGGTCGGCGCTGGATTTTCCGAGGAAAAGAGAATTGAAGGCGAAGAAAAGGCCGAGGCCGATGAAGGCGGCGACAAAAATCCAGAAGACAGGCTTTTTCTGTCCGGAGGAATCTTCGTGATGGTTGGTGGCGGATTGCATCAGTTTTTGAGAGCGATGGAATTTTTCAGGCGTGGATCGCGCAGTGGCCAGAGTGGCGCGTCGCCGAGGCGCTTGAGGAAGGTCGCGGCGAGGGTGCATCCGATGGCGGCGAGGCAGGCGAAATCAAGCCAGCTGAGTTGAACTCCGGCCTTGTGGAGGGCGGGGAGAACAACAACATAGATGTCCAACAGGTGCATGGTGAGAATCCAGAGCGCCATGCCGCAAAGGAAAGCGGGATTTTTCTTGCCCATGTTTGAGAGCAGGAGAAGGAAGGGGACGAAGAAGTGACCGACGACAAGGGCGGTGCTGAGGATTTGCCAGCTCTCGGTATTGCGGCGCAGGAAGTAGATGGTTTCCTCCGGGATGTTGGCATACCAGATGAGCATGTATTGGCTGAAGCCGATGTAGGCCCAGAAGATCGTGAAGGCCAGCATGAGCTTGCCCATGATGTGGTAATGCTCGATGGTGATCACATTTTTGAAGTAGCCCGCATTGCGGAGGGCTGTGATGATGAGAACCAGCACGCACATGCTGCTCAACGCTGTGCCGGCAAAGATGTAGACGCCCCACATGGTTGAGAACCAGTGGTAGTCGAGGCCCATGAGCCAGTCGATGGCGGCGAAGGTGAGGCAGACTGCGAAGAGCGGGAGGCTGCCGAAGGTGATCTTGCGGTTCAGGAGGGTGTATTTTGCAGATCCGGAAGTATCTTGTTTTATGGAATTTCGGCGGAGCCAGAGGCTGGCAACAGCGAAGAAAATGAAGTAGAAGGCGGCACGAATCCAGAAGAATTCCTTCGTGAGATACGGCCATTTCTCATCGAGAAGGATGTCTTGGCCGGGCAGTTTGGTCATCCAATACCAGAGCTTTGGCGCGACAAAGATGAGCGGGATGAAGAGAATGGCCATGACAACCAGAAGGCTGGCAATGTTTTCCATCTGACGCCGGACGACAACACTCCATTCGGCATCCACCGCATGGTGAACAAGCGTCCAGAACAGTCCGCCCATGCAAATGGTGAGGAAGAATGTGAAAGCGAAGAGGTAGGAGAAAGCAAACTGCTTCGTGTCGGTGAAAGCTCCGAAAGCGACTGCGCCGAAAGCAACGAGCGCGAGGGCTACGAGACCGAGAAAACGACCGCCGACATGTTTGTAGTCGAAGGTGTGACTGCCGGGTTGTGATGGTTCGTGTCCGCTCATTTTGTCTGCGATTCTAATTTTGCCCGTTCGGTGGCGGGAACATCGGTGATTGTCGCGCCGCCTTGGGATTTTTGGAGGGCACGCATGTAGGCGATAATGGCCCAACGATCCTGCACTTGAATGCGGTCGCCGTATCCCATCATGGTGTTCTTGCCGTGGGTGATCGTGTTAAAAATTTCCCCGTCCGCCATATCGCGGATGCGTTGCTGGTGGAGGTTTGCGATCGCTACCAGGCCGTATTTGCCTGCGATACCATTGCCTGCACCTGTCGCGCCGTGGCAGACCTTGCAAGAAATCGCGTAACGTTCCTGGCCTCGGGCGATGAAGTCCGGCGTGACTTCCACGGGCATTCCGGTTCCCCACTGGTTGCCGAAGCGGCCGGTATCAAAGTAGGAGAGGCCTGATGAGAATTTCACTTGCTTGTAGGGGCTTTCGGAGGAGCCGTTCGAACCATCAACTGGTTTGTGCTGCGGCATGGCGTAACCGAGTGGCACTGTGCCGGCGATTGGTTCGCGGTTGGCACGGCCATCGGCGTAGAAGGTGCTTGGGGTCTGGGCTTTGACCTTTGGCTGATGGTCCATGTCCGGGAAAATCTCAAACGGTGGCTTGGTGGATTTTTGACCACGAAAACCAGCGACGCTCACCACGAGCACAACCAGTAAAACGAAGGTGTAGAAGAAGTATTTCAGCATGATCGTTTAGTCGCCGTGGATGGTGGTGATGTTGGTTCCGCCGAGAGATTCGAGGAAATCGCTGACCGAGCGGGATGAGAATTTCGGGTCATTGGCTTCGATGGCGACGAAGAATTTGTCTTCGGTGACCAGTTTGAAGCGGTCCCAATTGAAGAGTTGGTGGTTCAGGCGGGGCAGGCCGTTGAGAATGAGCATTCCAAAGACAGCCGTGAACGCGGAGAGGAGGATGGTCAACTCAAACATGACCGGGAAGAAGGCTGGGACTGTGAAGAGGTTGGTTGGTTTTCCAGCCACGATGAGCGGATAGAGGAACGACGAGGTGCCGAACTCCATGGTAACGGCCGTGAGAAAGCCTGTGAGACCGCCGAGAAAAACGAGTTTTCCGAGGATCGAGCGCTTCATGCCCATGGCTTCGTCCATGCCGTGGATCGGGAACGGGGAAAAGACATCCCATTTTTGAAATCCGGCGTCGCGGATTTTTTCAGCGGCGTGGTAAAGATCGCGGGCGCACTGGAATTCGGCCGCGATGCCGTAAACTGGAGCGGATGTGTTGCCGACAGCGTTCATTAGTGATGAGCCTCCCCGTGGTGTGGATCTGCTTCGGGCAGAACTGCTTTAACTTCGAACATACAGATCATTGGAAGGAATCGGATAAAGAGCAGGAACAGAGTTCCAAAGAGGCCGAAGGTTCCGACAAAAGTGCAGATATCGACCCAAGTTGGGTGGAACATTCCCCATGCGGATGGCGTGAAGTCGCGGGCCAGGGTGGTGGCGATGATCACGAAGCGCTCGAACCACATGCCCGCGTTCGGGAATTGAACGATGATCCAGACCCACACGAGGTGCGTGCGGAAGTATTTAAACCAGAAAAACTGTGGCGAGATCACATTGCAGAACATCATGGCCCAGTAAGCCCACCAGTAAGGACCGAAGGCGCGATACCAGAAGGCGGCGCGCTCGTAGGGGTTTGCGCCATACCAGGCGATGAAAAGCTCCATCAGATAGGCGTAACCGACGATGGAACCGGTGAGCAGGATGATTTTGCACATCTTGTCCACATGGTTCACAGTGACAAGGTCATGGAGTGGCTTGTAGATGGCGCAAGCCGGAATCATGATGGTCAGAACCATGGCAAATCCACCGAAGATGGCACCTGCCACGAAGTAAGGCGGGAAGATGGTGGTATGCCAGCCGGGAACGACCGAGGTCGCGAAGTCGAAAGACACGACCGAGTGCACGGAGAGCACGAGCGGCGTTGAGAGACCGGCGAGGATCAGGTAGGCCATTTCATAATGGCGCCATTGGCGGTTGCCGCCGCGCCATCCGAGGGCGAGGACACCGTAGATGAATTTGCGAATCTTGGTCTTGCAGCGATCGCGCAGGGTGGCGAGATCGGGGATGAGACCGGTATACCAGAAGAGAACGGAAACGGTGAAATAGGTG
>JBJTGE010000174.1:0-4333 GCA_046093785.1 Spartobacteria bacterium | reverse complement strand
TGCGACTCGATGGCCTCGACCACGACGATGGCGTCATCCACCACCAGACCGATGGCCAGCACCATGCCGAAAAGCGACAGGGTATTGATGGAAAATCCCAGCATCGGGAAAAGCGCAAAGGTGCCGATGAGCGAAACGGGCACGGCGATAAGCGGGATAAGTGTGGCGCGCCAGCCTTGGAGGAAGATGAACACCACGATGATGACCAGCGCCATGGCTTCGAAGAGCGTCTTGACGATTTCCTTCACGCCGTCGGTGATGGCGAGCGTGGTGTCGAGCGCGACCGTGTATTGCAGCCCGTCGGGGAATTGCTTCGACTGCTGCTCGAAGAATTCCCGCATTTGCTTCATGGTATCCACCGCATTCGAGCCCGGTAGTTGATAAACGGCAATGATGGCCGCATTTTGGCCCTGGAAGCGCCCGCGAATGTTGTAAACCTGCCCGCCGAGTTCCACGCGGGCGACATCCTTGATCCGCACGATCGAACCGTCGGGGTTCGCACGGACGACAATATTTTCAAACTCCTCCGCTGTGGTGAGGCGCCCGGTGGTGGTGACGGTGAAGGTGAAAACCTGCCCCTTGGGAACCGGCTCGCCGCCGATCTGCCCGGCGGGGTTCACCTTGTTCTGCGAACTCACCGCCTGGATGACTTCCGGCACGGTGATGTTGAGCGTGGCGAGGCGGTCGGGCCTCACCCAGATGCGCATCGCATACTCGCCCGCGCCGAAAATGCTCACGCTGCCGACGCCGGGGATGCGGGTGAGCGGGTCGTTGATGTTGATGTAGGCGTAGTTCGCCAAAAAGGTGGGATCGAACTCGCCATTGGGCGACGAAAGAACAAAGACCGCGAGCGGCGAGGAGAGGGCCTGCTGCACGGTGACGCCGTAGTTTTTGACCTCCGCCGGAAGCTGCGAGGCCGCCTGCGTCTGCCGCATCTGCGCGAGAATCTGATCCGTCGTCGGCTGGGTGTCCGTGCCGAAGATCACATTCAAGCTCATGATGCCGGAGTTGGCATTGATCGAATACATGTATTCCATGCCTTCGACGCCGCTCATCTGCTGCTCGATGGGCGTGGCAACGGATTGCTCGACCGTGAGGGCATCCGCACCCACATAGGTCGTTGAAACCTGAATCTGCGGAGGGACGATGTTCGGATACTGCGCGACGGGAAGCCCCGCCATCGACACGAGACCGACAATGACAGTGATGATGGCGACAACCATCGCCACAATCGGCCGGCGGATGAAGAAATTGGACATGGCGTGTTACTTCGTGGACTCGGGAACCGGTGAGGAGGCAGGCGTGGATTCGCCCGGCGATTCGTAAGGGCTGGCGACAACCTTCATGCCAGGCCGTGCTTTTTCAACGCCTTCGACGACGACTTTTTCACCCGCTTGGAGAGGTCCGGCAACGACAATCAACTGGCCTTGCTGCGGGCCGAGTTTCACCGGCACCGGCTTCACAGTGCTGTCGGGCTGGAGAACCGAGACAAAATAGTTTCCCTGCATTTCCACAGTGGATTTCTGCGGAACAAGGAAGGCTCCTTTGATTTCCTGAACCGGCGCGGTGATGCGGGCGAAGAGGCCGGGACGGAGGACGCCGTTGGGATTCGGGAAGAGAACCGTGATCTGGATGGCGCCGGTGGAGACATTCACCTGGCGGTTGAAAAAATCGAACTTGCCAAGCTCCGGGTAAGTCGAGCCGTCGGCAAGGTTCAGAGAAAATCGCGCCTTCTTTTCATCGTTTGGCAAATTTTGAATACGCTGGAGGAGCTCGGCGGCACCGAGATATTCCGCCTCGGTGATGAAGAAGTTCATTTTCATCGGGTCGATCTGCGAGGCTTGGGTGAGGATGCTCACGCGTCCACCGGGGCCGACGAGGTCGCCGATCTGCGCTTGGGCCACGCCGGCGACGCCATCAAATGGAGCTTTGATCGTGCAGTAATCCAAATTCACCTGCGCGGCCTGCACAGCGGCTTGCGAGGCGGCGACACTGGCCAGGGCGGCTTGGGTGTTTTGATAGGATGTCTGGTATTCCTGCTCGCTGATGACCTTGGTTTGGTAGAGTTGGGTCTGCCGCTGGAGAGTGATCTGCTGGAGTTGCGCCTTGGCGACGGCGTTCGCGTAGTCGGCTTCGGCCTGGGCCAGCGCGGCTTGGAAAGGCCTCGGATCGATGGTGAAAAGGGTGTCCCCTTTTTTCACGGCGGAGCCTTCTTTGTAATTTTGCGTGAGAAGATATCCGGTGACCTGGGCTTGGATGTTGGAGTTCTGGAAACCATCCAGCAGGCCGACCCACTGGTTGGTCGCCATGACATCCTTCTGGATTACCGGAGTCACAGTAACCTTTACAGGAGCGGCTGCGGGGGCGGCAGGCTTCTTGCAAGAGACGACGGAAAATGCAGCCGCGACAAGCAAAACGGCGTGGATTTGGAGCTTCATCCCGCCGTGCTTAAAGGGAACCCCGCTGTGGCGCGAGGTTTTTTTGCTACTCGTCGTCTTTTGGTCCGATCGTGCGCTCGCCAACAAGGAATTCCTGCACCGTGCCGACCGTGCGGAGCGTGGTGTCACCGATTTTGCGGGCGGTGGATTCCGTGAAGTCGCCGATTTTTCCAATGAGACCGCCGACTTTTTTGCGCTGCGATTTTTTTACAGGCGAGCCATCGGGCATTTGAATGGCTTGCACGATCGCTCCGCCTTGGGCCGCGATCCCCATGGTGCCAACAATCGCCCCCATTTCGTCGTAGAGGCAAACCGTCCACACCGGCTCGCGCGTGGAGGCATCAGTCCGCAGCGTGTAATCGACCCAGTGAAAAGACACTCTCGCCTCGCTCGCATGCTCCTGCACCGATTGGAAAAGGCTGCTGGAATCCACCGAAACCTCGCTCGGCTGGATCGCCGGCATTTCGGCGACATTCTGAAATCCCTTCAACGGCGTCCGCTCGGAGGTAATGGCCCCGTTGGCGACACTCACCTCCCGCACCCCGCCACGCGCGGAGGGATCCGCAAGCAGGATTTGCCACTCGGCAGGCATGGGATCCGCCCGCTCGCCCTTTACTTCGACGATCCGCGCATCGGCCGCGTAGGGTTGGTCCGCCACAGTGCGAAGAGCCAAAATCGCCGAGCCGGCGTTCCCCGCAAAAGCGGAGGCTGTGCAAACAAGCAGGATCAGGAGGATGCCACGAATCATGGCAGGAAAATTACCCGCCCAAATGCGGGATTCCAGAGCTTTTTTAGGAAGCTGAAAAACAAAGCTCAATGGGCGAGCGCAGGGTTTCCAAGATTCAAGCACCGCCTTCGGCATCACTTGATCACATTCCGCCCCTTGAGACCGAAATGCTTTGCGGCGGCGAGGAGGTGTTTATCGTTGGAATGTATCTCACGAAAGCCGTGCTCCTTCGCGCAAGCAAGGTGGAGGGCATCCGAGGCGCGAAGGAAAATTTTTGCCGGAAGTGTGCCGAAGTTTTTTGAGGCTTTGTCCACAAGGTCCGGGGTCGCGTCAAACCAAGTCCACAAGCCCGCCATGTTGTCCGCCTCAAATTGGGAAATGAGACACTCATGCATAGCAGGCTCAATCTGCGACTCGCGTAACTTCCGGTGAAAGGCGGCGGCAAGTTCCAATCGACCGAGGGAAAGCGATCCGACACCCGTCTGTCGGTCAATCAACGAGCGCACCTCCTTGGTGCCGGGCTCGTCCACATAATACTTCAGCAGGTAGGCAGTGTCGCAGTAGATCACAGGTCGCGCAGTGCGGAGGTTTCCCTGAGACCGGGAGTGCTATCCATATTGGATTTCAATTTGCCTGATAAAAGAGCCTCTTTGAAAGCAGGCAGCAGCTTGCGGCGTTCGCCTAATGTTTTCGTGGAAGGCTCCGAGAGTTGCAATGGTGCGATGCGGGCAGCAGGCTTCCCATTCTCGGTGATGATGACTTCCGTCTCGCGCGCGGCAAGGCGGACATAGTGTCCGGTGCGCGCATGGAGTTCGCGAATGGGTATCTGAATTGTAGCCATGTTCGAAAGCGTGACACGCGAGACACAATAAGTCAACCGGAGTGACATGTGGGTTTGAGTTACCACATTTCCCAAGCCTCATACCAATGTCTCCAAGGTTATGGATTTTAGAAAAGCGCTCTTTGCGGCATCGTCTCGGGGATCGCGCCCGCCCCGGGCGCAGTCGGGTGCGCCCCGCGCCTTGCGGGGTGACCCGAAAAAATGCGGCCGATGGCCGGTGGAATTTCCCATATCGGGCGCGGGGCGCACCCGACTGCGCCCGGGGCGGGCGCGATCCCCGAGACGATGCCGCAAAGAGCGCTTTTCTAAAATCCATAACCTTGGAGA
>JBJTGE010000173.1:0-2545 GCA_046093785.1 Spartobacteria bacterium | reverse complement strand
GTCTCGAAGACGATCTCGAAAGGTTTTGGCTTCTGTGTGGGCGGCGCGCCGAGGATGCCTGTGTAGCCTTGCTCGATGATGCCCTGATTTGCCTGAAAGTTGTCGATACTGCGGTCGAAGTTGCGAGGCAGGTGTCTCGATGCCGCTTCCAGAGCGGGTTCCAGCACATGGCGTGTGAGTTGATGTCCCTTGGCAAAGCCATAGATGCCCTCGCTGGTGTCATCCGTATGCAGGGCGATGATGCCATCGAAAGCGAGTCTCATGAGCTGGCCTTCCAGCATGAGCACCTCGATCTCGCTCGAGCCGCGCCAGAATTCCCGGTTCATATCCGCTCCGCTTTTCAGCCAGCGGGCGTTGCGGGAAAAGCCCCACGGATTGCAAACCGGGTAGATGAAAAGTTCGTATCCGAGCGCCGGCGCTGGGTTCGCATGAAGCTCCTGAATCAGATCCAGCGCCGCCAAGACGCCACTCTCCTCGTCGCCATGCACACCCGCAAAAATCCCCACGCGCAGGAAGCTGCTGCGGTCGCCGGGCCCGGTGAAAAGAAAACGCGGGAGGGTTGTTGTGACTCCCCGTGGATCGGTGAACTCAAGATGCGCGGAAAAAAGACAGTCCGAGCGGCTCGCGAGCTTTTCCATTCGATTCAACAAGGTGGCAACCGATCGACGGATTGCGGTTTCCCTGACTTCAGCGGAGTGGAGTGTTTTCATAAAAGAATTTTCGAATCCGGCTGTCCCCGCTTTCCGCGCAGGGAGCAGCCGTTTTCAAGGGTTGTTCAGCTCAAGGGCGGTAGGGTTTGTAGATGCGGTCGAAGACTCCGCCATCGTTGAAGTGCTCTTTCTGGGCCTTCCTCCAGCCACCGAAGTCCTCGATCGTCACGAGTTCGATCTTCGGGAATTTCGCCGAATACTTCGCAGCGGCGGCGGCATCACGCGGCCGATAAAAATGGCGGCCAATGATGTCCTGCGCCTCGGGCGTGTAGAGGAACTCCAGATAGGTCTGGGCGACTTCGCGGGTGCCCTTGCGGTCCACCACCTTGTCCACCACAGCGACCGGCGGCTCGGCGAGAATGCTCAGCGAGGGAGCAATTATCTCGTATTGGCCGGGATACTGCTTCTGGATGAGGTGCGCCTCGTTTTCCCAAGAGAGGAAAACATCCCCCATGCGCCGCTCGGTGAAGGTGATCGTGGATCCACGGGCACCGGTGTCGAGCACGGGGACATTCGAATATAACTTCGAAACGAATTCCCTCGCCTTCTGCACATCGCCTCCGTTTTGGCGGAGGGCGTAGGCATAGGCCGCGAGGTAGTTCCAGCGCGCCCCGCCAGAGGTTTTGGGGTTTGGAGTGATGACCTTCACACCTTCTTTGGTGAGATCATTCCAATCCTTGATGCCCTTCAGATTGCCCTTGCGGACGACAAAAACAATCGTCGAGGTGTAGGGCGAGCTGTTTTGTGGCAGGCGGCTCTGCCAATCCTTCGGCAAAAGCCCCGCCTGATCGGAAATGGCATCGATATCGTAGGCCAGTGCGAGCGTCACGACATCCGCCTCAAGCCCGTCCACGACGGATCGGGATTGCTTGCCGGATCCCCCATGGGACTGGTCGATGGCTATGGATTGGCCTGTTTTGGATGCCCAGCCCTTGGCGAACGCTTTATTGACCTCGCTGTAGAGTTCCCGCGTTGGATCGTAAGACACATTGAGGAGTGCCTGATTGGCTTGAAGGCTTGTTGCGCCTGCGATGGCAGCCAGGGCTGCGAATTGGATTATTTTTTTCATATGATCAGAAGTAGACTTGGAATTGGGTTGTGATGGCGTTGGCATCCGGACGATTGGTGCCATTTGCAGCTCCGCCGATGAAGCTGGTGTAGTCGTATTGAAGCGTGAGCTTCGCGTTGTCGTTCAGGATCCAGTTCAGACCGGTTCCAAATGTGGTTGATTGCTCGGCCTGCGTATTCGGGTCCGCATAGATCGGGAAGGCGTTCGAATCCACAGTCAACTGCCCGACACGGGCCGTGAGTTGAAGCGCCCCCCATCCTCCAGTCGACGGACTGAATTTCCGACGCGGAGAGATGGCGCGGAAAGCGTTGTCCTCACCTGTCAACATGTAGGAAGCAGCGATCTGCCAACCGAAGTTGGTCAGGTTTTCGCTGTATTCGCGGGTCGTCGTGCTGTTGGAAGTTGTGTTGAAGCTGCCCACAACTGTCCTGCCATTTGGGCCAACGACATTGGTCTTTCTGACGACCGACTTGGTGGTGCTTTGGGTTCCGCTTACGCCGACTGTTGACCATGCCGCCTCGGCGTAGAGGCCGAAGGGCCCCCAGAAGTATTGGAGGTTCGGAACAAAACGCACCTGCTCACCGGGATTCGCTGCTGTGGCATTGATGGTGGACGAGCGGTATCTGAAGAACGACTGCTGGTTGGCCGTCGCATAGGTGCCGAGCCCGTTGAGCTGCGGCGCGTAGGTGACACCGGCTCCAGCGGTGAGTTTTTTCAAAGGAACGATGCTCGTCTTGGCGAAGGGAGACACTGCAAGGCGCGCCTC
>JBJTGE010000172.1:0-2112 GCA_046093785.1 Spartobacteria bacterium | reverse complement strand
GCTTACAGGCAGAAGATCAATGCCCTTGCGACCCGCACCCAAGTGCAGGCCCGTGATGTCTTCGATCTGAATCACCTCTCCTCATTTGCCGAAGCCGTTAGAGGAGTTCCATCCGGTCTCGCTGCCCGAGCGGTGGAGCAGTTGGGGCTGATTACCTTTGAAATGTTCAGGGAACAGGTGATTCCCTATCTGCCGAACGACTTGGCTGAGCATTACGGGACTCCCGAGGCTTGGAAGACCATGGTTGATCGTGTTCGCAACGACTTCTCCCGTGCCTGAATCAAGATGAATGCCAGTGCCTTTTTCAAGAAATTGCTTGGCCGCAACCGGGTCACCACCCGCGAAGCGGCGCAGCTCACGGGCCTCAGCATTCCAGCCGCCTCGATGGCTCTGAGAAGGCTATCCACTGAAGAGCTTGCCACTCCTCTCAAGAGGGGACACTGGCTGGTCGGGGGCTCGGCATTGAAACCTGGAGTCCTCGTCGCAGCGGCTGCCGATCCTTATCAGGCCTACCTCTCGGGTTGGTCGGCCTTGCGCGTTCATGATCGAATCCAGCAAATTCCGCATAAGCATTTCGCCATGACATTGGGACGGCCTGGCGAAATCGAGATGGCCGGGGCGAAGTTGTCCTTTCACTGTATCGCTCCTGAGTTGTTCGGCGGCTACAGCCATGACAGCAAGGTGGATGGGTTTGTGGCATCGGCGGAAAAAGCGATTTTCGATCTGGCCTATCTCGCGGCGATGAATCGAAGCACTGTGAGCGGAAGTTTGCCGGAAACCGACCTGCGCGGTCTCAAGTGGAGAGAAGTGAAGGAGTGGGTTGGTCGCATTTCAGGGCCATCCGTGCGGCGGTCTGTTGAAAAACAACTGGAGCGCATTCGCGGTCAACACGCAGGCAACGCCGAGGAGGCCTGAAGGCATCAAGCGCGGCGGAGGTTTACTTTTTGTAGAAGGAAATCGCCGTGACGAGATCGACGGCGCGTTGGAGGACGGTGTCGCGGAGGGGCGGGGTGTCGTCTTCGGATTCGGCGGTGCTGGTGATTTCCGGGTTGGTGTTGGAGACCAAGGCGGCTTCGTTCATGCGGGGGCGCTCGGTGTCGAAGACGAATTGGCTCACGCCTTTTTCTTTGGTGAGTTCGAAGATTTGTTTCTGTGTTTCGGCGGGCAGGCTGATTTCGATGTCGGGTTCTACTCCGGTTGGAAAAATTGGGCCCGAACCCGGGAGCGAGACACGGGAGATGGCGAGGCGGATTGTTTTGCCGCCTCCGATGGGGAACTCGGAAAATTCCACGGCGCCGCCTGCGGTTTTGGCGCCCACGATCATGGCGCTGGAATTTGCGCGCAGCGTGGCTGCAAGGGCCTCGGCGGCTCCCGAGGTGCCGGAGTCCGTGAGCACGACGAGTATGCCTGAGTAAACAGACTCGCGGTCGGCGGTCAGGATGCGTTCCTGCTTGGCGTTCGGTTTTTCGATGGTGAAAAGGATTTTTCCCTTGGGACAAAAGCGCCGGGCGAAATCGGCTGCGATGTCGAATTCCGTGCCGCCTGGAATTCCCCGGAGGTCGAGGATCACGGCGGGGATTGATTTGTCGGCGAAGTTGCCGAGGGCGGAGTCTGTCTGCTTGAGGGCGGCGGCACTCATGGCTCCGGGACGGATGTAACCGATGCGGCCGTCGAGAATTTCCGCCACGAAGGAAACGGGCTTTGAAGTGGCATTGCCCGGTTGGTTCAATTGCGCTCCGGCCCCGAGGCGAAGGAGCAGGCCCTCCAGAAGAGCCTTTTGGCGCGGGGCGCTGTCGAGGGTTTCCGGTGCGAGATAATTTGCCTCCAAGGCGTCGATGGCCTTTTGGATTTGTGATTCGTCCAAGGAATCCACCGCCTCCCTTAAAGTGGGGGTTGGTGCCGGAGAGGGTTTTTCAGCACCGGACTCGTCCTCTGCCAGAGCGGTTGCCAGAAGGCAGGCGGAGAGGAGGAGGGCGGAAAATTTCATAGGTGGGTCGGTGTGGCACCAATGTCGTTGCGGCGTTGGACACCTGCGAACGAAATTTTATCCGCCGCCTTGTATGCCAAGCTGCGGGCGGCTTCGAGGGTTTCCGCCTTCGCGGTGACGCCCAG
>JBJTGE010000171.1:0-7835 GCA_046093785.1 Spartobacteria bacterium | reverse complement strand
GTTTTTTCGAGGAGATCGCTGGCAAGCGCCTCGGCGAGGGTGAAAGGACGAGTTCCTTTCCGTAAAAAACCCCAAGCCAACACGCTTCGATGACGACGATTTTTTTGGACGGTCGTCCAATTTTTTTGTCGTCGGGGTTGTGTTGCCCGGGGGGGGATCAGGCGAGAGTTTATTCGAGGAGATCGCTGGCGAGCGGTTCGGCGAGGATGAAAGGACGATTTCCTTTCCATGAAAAACCAAAAGCCAACACGCTTCTCTGGCGACAATTTTTTTGGACGATCGTCCAAATTTTTTGTCGTCGGGGTTGTGTTGCGGGGGGGATCAGGCGAGGGTTTTTTCGAGGAGGGCGGTGGCGAGGGGTTCGGTGAGGGTGTCGAGTTCGCAGAGGAGGGCTTTGAGATCGGGGGTGGAGCGGGCTGCGAGGGCGGATTGGATTTTTTGGACGAGGAGGGTGATGGCGGCGCGGGTTTCGGCGGGGACTTCGTGTCCGAGGGCTTCGAGGGCGGAGTCCACGGCGGGGAGCATTTCGTCGGCCTTGAGTTTGGCCTCGGTGAAGATGCGTTCGTCCATGTCCTCGAAGGCGTGTTCCAGCGAGTCGCCGAGCATTTTTTCAACGGCCTCGTCGGAGACCTCCACCGCGCTCTGGATGTCGATGACTGTGTCCAGGCCGGTGGCTGTGTCGCGGGCGAGGACATGGAGGATGCCGTTCGCGTCGAGTTCGAATTGAACACCGACGCGGGCCTGGCCTTTGGGTGCGGGCGGGAAGGCGACATCCATGCGGCCGAGTGGCCAGTTGTCGCGGGCCATCTCGCGTTCGCCCTGCAGGACGGTGATGCTCATGGCGGATTGGTTTGCGACGGCATTTGTGAACATCTCACCCGCTTTGCAAGGAATCGTGGTGTTTCGGGGAATGATGACATTCATGAGTCCGCCGAAGGTTTCGATGCCCAGCGAGAGCGGGGTTACATCGAGGAGAGTGAGGTTTTGAAGTCCGCCTTCGAGAATACCGGCCTGGATCGTCGCGCCGAGGGCAACGGCTTCGTCGGGGTGTTGGCTTGAATCGGGTTCGCGACCGAAGATTTCAGCAACAAAGCGCCGGACCAGTGGCATGCGGGTGGCCCCGCCGACGAGCACCACGGCATCGAGCGCGGAGGCTTCGAGGCGGGCATCCGAGAGCGAGCGCAGGCAGTGGCGGCGGGTGCGTTCGATGATGGGCAGGCAGATTCGCTCCAAGTCGGAGCGATGCCAGATTTTTCCGTCGAGTTCGAAACTCTCGGCATCGGTGAGGGCGCGTTTGATTTTCTCGGCTTGAA
This sequence comes from Spartobacteria bacterium, assembly GCA_046093785.1. Taxonomy (GTDB): domain Bacteria; phylum Verrucomicrobiota; class Verrucomicrobiia; order Chthoniobacterales; family Terrimicrobiaceae; genus UBA967. The sequence continues at coordinate 6,522 of JBJTGE010000171.1, read as the reverse complement.
TGCGGCTGACCTTCCAGGCATCGGCCAAGGCGGCATCGAGATCATCGCCACCGAGGCTTGTGTCGCCGTTTGTGGAGAGAACCTCAAAGACGCCGCAATTCAGTTCGAGCACTGAGACATCGAAGGTGCCTCCTCCGAGATCATAAACGGCGACCTTGGAGCGCTCGCCCAGACGGTCGAGACCGTAAGCCAGGGCGGCTGCGGTGGGTTCGCTGAGAATCCGCTCCACCGTAAAACCTGCCAACTCCCCTGCCCTCTTGGTGGCGGCGCGCTGGGCGTCGTTGAAGTAGGCTGGCACTGTGATGACAGCCCGATTGACGGGATTGCCGCAGGATTTTTCGAGATCGGCTTTGAGCTTTGATAAAATGAGCGCGGAGATTTCCTCCGGGCGGAGCGAAGTTTTTCCGGCAACGACACGAAGCTCACCGTTGGGCCCCGCCTCCACAAAACAACCGGGGGATGAAGCCGCCGCTTCGCCCATGCGGCGACCGATGAGGCGCTTCACGGAAGTCACGACCTGCGAGGGGTGCGTGAATTTTTTTTCCAGCGCCGCCCAACCGACAACAGGCTCCCCTTCTTCGGGAAACCATACGGCCGAGGGTGTGAGTCGACGGCCCTCTGCATCGGCGATGAGAACAGGGAAGCCGCTCTCCATGACGCCGACGAGCGAATGCGTGGTTCCCAGATCGATTCCTGCAATCATGATTTGGAAAAGATTTTTCCCCTCGGCGGACCGATCAGCGCTGGGGAGGAGGCGATCCGGATTCGCGGAAAGTGATGCGGCCCTTGGTGAGGTCGTAGGGAGAGATTTCGACAGTGACGCGGTCACCCGGAACAATGCGGATGAAGTGCTTTCTCATCTTTCCCGAGATGTGGCAGAGGAGAACATGGTCGTTGGCCAACTTGACCCGGAAAAGTGTTCCGGGAAGCACATCCACTACTACTCCGTTACTTGTGATACAGTCGTCTTTGGCCATGTCGTTTCTTTCATAGGTCAGGAAGGAAAGGCATGCAACCCTTGGGCGAATGAAATCGGCCTCTAAAAAGTTGAAGCCCGTCGCAACGAGTGTCGCAACGGGCTTCTATTCCCCCCAGAACAGAATCATAGTAACACGTGGTCGGATCGGCGCAATACTTTTTTTAATTTTTTTCCGCGTCGGGTGGTGGATTTTTTTATGGTTCCACTTCGCTGGTGATTTCCTGCGAATACGACTCGAAATCGTTCGGTTCTTCCGTGAGCAATTTAAGCAATTTTGGATTCACAAAAAGTCTCTCGCGTCCGACGACCTTCTCCTCCAAGACGCCGATGGCCACGAGATTTTTCAAGTAACGCGAAGCCGCATGCCGCTCGGCCAATCCCGCTTGGGTGATATTTTGAATCCGGCAGTAGGGTTGTTCAAAGATGAGATCTACGAGTTCACGACTGTAGAGTTTTGGCAGCTTGCTGCGGAAAAATTCCGCCGTGTGACGGCAGAGTTTGCGGATGGCCTCAATCTTACCTTGGGTCCAGACGGCAGTTTCCTCGACGCCACGCAGGACATAGAGAATCCATGGTTCCCAAGCCTCGTCTCGAGTCACGCCAATCAGCAGGCGGTAATAGTCCTCCCGGTTTCGAATGATGTAGCGGCTCAAATAGAGGATCGGCAGTGTCAATAAACCGGATTCAATCAGAAACAGGCTGTTCAGCACGCGACCGGTGCGACCGTTTCCATCGGTGAAAGGATGTATGGCTTCGAATTGGTAATGCATCACGGCCATGCGAACCAGCGGATCGATCTCCGTCTCGCAATGGATAAAATTTTCCCAATTTGCCAAGAGCGAACGCAGATGCGCTTCGCCTGCTGGTGGCGTGTAGACGACTTGACCAGTGCGGGCATTTGCGAGTGTTGTGCCGGGCACTCGCCGAATCCGCATTTCGGTTCCCTTGATCGTGCTGCAGATTTTTTCCGCCGTGCCGGTGGTAAGCGGACGATCCCTCAGTGAGTGGTAGCCATCGAGCAATGCTCGACTGTAACGCAGCGCCTCCTTCGTGGGCGCATCAGCTTGCTCGTCGCCCGCACGAAATTGAAAAAGCCTGTCGGCACTTGTTACAATATTTTCGATCTCCGAACTGGCCTGCGCCTCAAGCAAGGGCAGTGTATTGATGAGAATCCCTTGGTTTGGGATCAACTCCGCTGCCTGTTTCAACTCCGCCAAGGATGCCCGTGCCCGAATGCATTGCTTCAAAACCGCTTTTGTTTCCAGCTCCACATGCGGCGGAAGAAGCGGAATCTGATCAAATGGCTGATCCGGTTGCCACGGATTGGAAAATACGGCGTCGTTTTTTAATTCTTGTGCCATGTTTTAGCAATATGGTGCAACAAGTGCCATATCAAGAAAACATGGAACAAAATTTTTAGATTTGCGCCCAAAGGAGAATCGGTGGCGTATCATTCAGGGTATAATGTCTTCGAAAGCAGTCAGAGCCTGCAAGCCGCATCGATGGCGGCGAGTTCCTCGGGGGTTATGTGTGTTTTTTCCAGAGTGACTACATTTTCCTGAATCTGGTGGAGACTGCTGGCTCCGATGAGAACGGATGTGACTGCTGGTTGGGAGAGGACCCAGGCCAGGGCGAGTTGGGCGAGAGTCTGACCGCGATTCGCGGAGATCTCTGCGAGGGCGCGAACGCGTTGCATTTTTTCCTCGGTGAGATGGTCCGGCTTTAGAAATCCATGGGGTTTGCTTGCTCGGGATCCGTCTGCGATTCCGTTCAGGTAGCGGCTTGTGAGAAGCCCCTGTGCGAGCGGGCAGAACGCGATGCAACCGGCGCCAGCCTCGAGGAGGACATCTGAGAGCCCTCCCTCTACCCAGCGGTCGAAGAGGTTGTAGCGGGGTTGGTGGATCAGAAGCGGAACGCCAGCGGATGCGAGGAGTTCAGCAGCGCGGCGGGTTAGATCGGCGGGGTAATTTGAGACGCCGGCATAGAGTGCCTTGCCCGAGCGCACGGCTTGCACGAGAGCGCCGATCGTCTCTTCGAGCGGAGTTTCTGTATCCGGGCGGTGGCTGTAAAAAATATCCACATAATCGAGCCCGAGTCGCTTGAGGCTTTGGTCCAGGCTGGCGAGCAGCGATTTCCGGGAACCCCACTCGCCGTGCGGGCCGGGCCACATGCGGTAACCCGCCTTGGTCGAGACAACGAGCTCATCACGGTGTGCGCACAGGTCGTTTTTTAAAATTCGTCCGAAGGTCTCCTCCGCACTGCCGGGCGCGGGGCCGTAGTTGTTGGCGAGATCGAAGTGCGTGATGCCGAGATCGAACGAACCGAGGATCATTTCCTGGCAGTTTTCAAACACGTCGACACTGCCGAAGTTATGCCACAGGCCGAGCGAGATCGCAGGCAGGAGCAGGCCGCTTCGTCCACAGCGTCGGTAGGCCATGCGGTCGTAGCGTGTGGCGGAGGGGATGTGGGACATCAAAGGGTTTTCTCAAAGAGACCCCACTCGCGGTCGGGTTCGCCACCGACGATTTGGCACACATCGATGATTTCGGCGTTTGTGTCTTCGAGCCAGCCGAGTGTGGCATCGGTGTGATGTTTTTTTGCTTCGCTGAATTGCTCATGCACGAGCCAGGCGTGGAGGCCCTTGTCACGGAATTCCGGAACAACGCCGAGCACGGTCTGGCGGCAGGTTTTGATCTTCCGGGTTTTCATCAGGAGGAAAATATGAAGCAACCGCAGCCAGTGGGGGGTGTTTTTAGCAGCGGCGAGGATTTCGTTGAAGTTCGGCAGAGTGATGGCAACGCCGGCGTCGCGACCTCGGGATTCACCGATGAGGAGAAGACGCGGATCGGCGATGGCACGGATGTCCTCCGCCGAGTCGAGCAAGTCCTCCATGCCGATAGGAACAAACCCCCAGTTCCTTTCGAGTGTGGCATTGTAAACTTCGCGGACGATTTTGAGTTCCTCGTTGAGGCGCTTGAGTTGGAACGGGCGGGTCGTGAGGTTGGCGCGTTTCTTCAGGCGCTCGACGATGCGGGTAAACCTCTCCGGAGGATTCAGGCGGTGGAGGGGCAGATTGAGCACATAAAGGGTGCGGACTTTTTTGAAGGCCAGCTCCTCAAGCAGGCTGGCGTAGTAGGAGGGATTCCATGGCAAGCCGATGACGGGTTGTTTTTCGAAGCCGTTCAGGAGAACCCCGCAGTCATCATTGATACTGGGATTGTAAGGTCCGCGCACGGCATCGAGGCCTGCTTCCCGGAGAAACTCGGCGGCTTTTTCAAACAGCGCGCGGGCCACAGCAGGTTCGTTCACACACTCAAAAAAACCAAAGAAGCCAACTTTGTCTTTGTGGTATTCGTTGTGCGAGCGATTGACGACCGCTGCGATGCGTCCAATGGGGTGACCGTCACGCTCGGCGATGAACGCGGTAATCGTGCCGTGGCGACGCTGGAAAGTGGAATCCGGCGCGAGAAACTTTGCGACGCTACCCGGAAACGGCGGCACGAAGGCCGGATCCGTTTTGTGCAAACTCTCCGCCGTTCTCTCGAATCGCTTCCGTTGGGACGGCGTCTGGCAGACGGAAATCGAAAACATTTTTGCGGCGTCCTGGATTGGCATAGGCAGGGTCATCAAAGGTTCCCAACTCGCGTGCGAGTTTTTCAAAAATTTCCAACACGCGGTCGAGGTCATCATCCGTGTGCGTCGCCATAAAACTGGTGCGAACGATGGCTTCCCCATAACGCACGGCGGGATAGATGGCTGGTGTGGCGAAGATTCCCTCCTCGAAGAGGCGCTGGGTGAAGACAAAAGCCTTCGCCTCACTGCCGATGAGAATAGGCACGATCGGCGTCTTGGTTTCGCCAATATTGAATCCGATGCGCTTGAAGCCCTCGTGCATCTTGCGGGTGTTGCGCCACAATTGTTCGATGCGCCACTCCTCCTCCTGCATGAGTTCGAGGGCTTTTTTCACGCCGCCAACGACGGCAGGTGCAAGGGCGGCTGTAAAAATCAAACACCGGGCGCGGTGTTTCAGATACTCGACCATCTGGGCATTTCCAGCGATGAAGCCCCCCATGGAACCAAGCGATTTCGAGAAGGTGCCCATGGTGATGTCCACTTGGTCTTGAACGCCGAAGTGATCCACGGTGCCGCGACCTTGACGGCCGAGGACTCCGAGCGAGTGGGCTTCGTCCACATAGACAAAGGCGCCGTGGCGCTTCGACGCAGGAATGATCTCGGGCAGATTGGCGATGTCGCCCGACATGCTGAAGACACCGTCGAGAATGACCAGGCGACCAGACTCTTCGGGCAGGCGCTTGAGACGGTTTTCCAGCGAAGTGGCGGAATTGTGCCGGAAAGGAATCAACTTCGCGGGCGCAAACTGGCATCCATCGATGATGCTCGCATGGTTTTCGCGGTCGCAGAGGATGGAGTCCCCTTCCTCAGTGAGTGCGATGAGAGCTCCTTGGTTGGCAAAAAATCCGGTGGAAAAGAGAATGGCGTCCTCGCAACCGAGAAAATCGGCAATGGCCTCCTCGAGCTCCACATGGAGTTTAATCGTGCCATTCAGGAGCCGGGAACCGGTGCAACCGGCGCCATACCGCCGGGTCGCCTCGCAAGCCGCTTCCACCACGCGCGGGTCTTGGGCCAAGCCGAGATAGTTGTTCGACCCGATCATGATTTTTCGCTGACCGTCACAGATCACATAATTGCCGTGCGGTTCCTCGATTGATCGGAAGTATGGATAAAACCCTTGGGCACGCGCATCGGCGCTATCCCTGTATTCCCTGCATTTTTGAAAGAGATCTCTCGGTCCGTTAGCCATCAATTTATTGGGCAAGATTTGCACCTGCTCATGAGAAGTAAATCCTTTTTCAAGCATCTCCGCCGCAGGCGAGGTGTGATGATACTACGGCCAAAGCCGATCCCAAGATGCACAAACATTCAGCGCCTACTGAAGTTGGTAGGTTCTCCCTGACTCGGGAACGATCACCTCGGTGCCGCCGAGTTCGCGGAAGAGCGAGAGTTGGAACCAATCCAGCGCGGGACGGTCGCCGTGGACGAGGAGGATTTTTGAAGGCCGCAGGAGCGTGGCATAGTTTCTCATCATCTCCCGGTTTGTATGGGCGCTGAAGCTGAACTCGCGCACATCGCACTTGAGCGGAATGGCGGGATGATCCTTGTCGAGCATGATTTCATCCCCCGGCGAGGCCTTGCGAATGCGAGCCGAGGGTGAATCGGGATCGGAATAGCCGACCAAGAACAAATGCTGTGAGGCGTCGCCGAGAATTTTGCGGGCGAAAATATTCGAGAGCGTGTGCTCGGTCATCATTCCGCTCGAGAGGGCATAGATCGCGCGCTTGCGGGGTTGGACATTTTGAATTTCCCGGCCCGAGAGGACATAGGGCGCCATTTCCTGCAGCAGTTGAAGCTCGGGATGATTCCTTACCGAGGTTGCCGCCATGGCATCGTAAGCGGTGGTGACCTTGACGCTCAATCCACCGATGTAGATCGGGATGTTGCCGATCTCTCCGCGCAGGCGCATT
>JBJTGE010000170.1:0-4305 GCA_046093785.1 Spartobacteria bacterium | reverse complement strand
AGAAATGAATGAACAAACAGTCATTGGCTTGAGCGACCCTGATCGCAAGGCTTTGTTCCTCGAAGCGCAGAGGAACACGGGCATGGTTGCCGAAATGATCGAAAAGAATTTTTGGGTATGTTGGACACTGCGGCACCTTTTTGAGCTGCCAGAAGCGAAAGATCATTTCATTTTTACAGGAGGCACATCGCTCTCGAAAGTATGGCGTGTCATACAACGTTTTTTCGAGGATATAGACATTTCCCTGAGTCGAGAATGGCTTGGATTTTCGGGCGAACGAGATCCTGAAAAAGCAAAGGGAAAACAACGCAAACGTTTACTCGCTCAGCTTTCAGAAGCATGTGCAACGCGTTTGCAGGGCGAAGTCATGCCATCACTACGCAGACCAATGGAGCAAAAATTTACGAGGTTCAATTCTCAGAAGTTGAAATTGGTGGTTTTTTAGGGCGGTAGTCGCGAGGGTCGATACAGGAGGTATAAGTCTCGCGGTCGACTTTCAACCAGTCTGTTCCATTAATACCTCGCCGATTTTTTGATGTGGGGCTCATTGGGAAAGCTGACACAATCTTGATCCAGCGACCTTGAGATTTCGCAAGAATACGAATCTCGTCAGCAACCTCGGAAAGGTCCTGGTCCTGGCTGAACACAACCGCTACATCATATTCTCTCCTAAAACCAAGTAGGAGAATATCGAGTGCCAGACGAACATCGATGCCTTTCTCCCGACCCACCATCACTGTGGATTCTCGACCATCTGGTTGAATGATTGTTTCGTTCCGGTAACGGAGTGTGCGAGAGAAAACATGAATTCCCTGCCTGCCCATTTGCGCGAACTTCGAGGTCTAAAAATGATTCCAGAATGGATTGTCGGCGGGGTCTGGGTATCCAGTGTAGAACCTGACTTGGCAAAGTTTCCAGCCCTCCCTGAGGCAGATTGCGCGGGCCAGTGCTATCGGATCGTAATTAGGATAGTTATGACCGAACGCGTCTTTTGCTGAACGAAAAAGATTTTGACCGTCTATGAAGATTACGGCGCGTCGAAGTGCGGGTTCGGTGTTCATAGCAAAAAATAACCCCGCCCGAGGCCGTTTCCGGCGTGTCGAGCGGGGAGCAAGTTTCTTCAGTTTAACAAAGGTCTTCTGATAATCAAGAGCAAATGAGAAAGGAAACGCGCGGCGATTTTCGTCTGTCTTTGTTTCAAAGAGAGTGACTTTTTTTCACTTTCTGTCACCTTCACCCACTCGCAGTTTTCAAAAAAACAATTTTTCCTCGGTATGCTTCGACTTCAGGGTGAGAAAAGGGAGATTGTATTTTTTTTGATTATTGTCTTGCGGAATAATACTTTAAACTTTTTTACCAAAGAAAATTTGAAATCATGAAGCCGATAATGAGCGGTTCAGAATACACCTCCACGACCACAGTGACTCTGTCTGCTTTAACTGCTCTCTGCGCTTCGAAAGTTTACGAGGGTTTTTCTTCGGTCAGTATCCAAGAGTTCCCTTTCCGGATCGGGCGCGCCGCTCATGGCGACCGCAACACGGAGTCCGCGCAAAACGATCTGGATCTCCTGGACTGCGAGCCTTTCCAAGTGTCGCGCAAGCATTGCCTCATCGAGCTTGAAGGCGAGTCTTTCTATGTCAGGGACAACGGGAGTTCCTTGGGAACAATCGTCAATGGCTCGCCGATAGGAGTCAAACACGCCTCGCTGAGCGCAAGGCTGAACCCCGGAAAAAATACCATCATTCTCGGTGCAGTGCGCAGTCCCTTCCGGTTCGTGATTGAAATTTCCGGGGAGGTGTAGAATCAGTTCGCGATTTTGCGGATGAGTTCAGGGCCGTTGTAAACGAAGCCCGTGTAGATTTGGACAAGATCGGCGCCTGCTTGGAGTTTCTCCTGTGCGGAGGCTGCATCCATGATCCCGCCCGACGCGATGATAGGAAGTTTGGTTGCGGAACGCAGAAGGGTCAGGACTTCTGTGGAGCGCTGACGGAGTGGCGCTCCGCTCAAGCCGCCCTGCTGGTCCGAGTCCTTCGGCACGGAGTTGTGATCCAGCGTGGTGTTCGTGGCAATGAGCCCCGCGAGGCGCTCCGACTCGGCCAATGCGGCGATATCGCGCACGGCGTCGTCTGTGAGGTCCGGTGCGATTTTTACCAGTAGCGGCTTGATATTGTTGATGCGTTTCAGTGTCTGAATGATCTCTGCAAGGGAGTCGCGATCCTGCAGTGCGCGCAGATTCGGGGTATTTGGAGAACTCACATTGACCACGAAATAATCTCCGAACGGCAGCAGGAGTTTGTAACTCGTGGCGTAGTCCGAGGCCGCCTGTTCGTTTGGAGTGAGCTTCGACTTGCCGATATTGATGCCCACAGGCACGCGAGGCCATTTTCCAGAGGCTTTTTGGCGGGTGAGGCTCTTCGCCACGGCACTTGCTCCGGCGTTGTTGAAGCCCATGCGGTTGATTAGCGCCTGTTGGGTTGGATACCGAAAACAGCGTGGCTTGGGGTTCCCGGGTTGGGCGAGGGCTGTGATGGTGCCGGCTTCGATAAATCCAAAACCAAGAGCCTCCCAAGCGCGCAGAGCGCTCGCATTTTTATCCATCCCTGCCGCAAGGCCGACCGGGTTCGGAAAAGTCAGGCCGAAAAGTTTGGTCGGTTTTTGCGGTGTGGGACCGAATGCCGCTCGCAGCAGGGAGGGCGGAGTCAAGCGCAGACCGAGGATGGCCAGATTGTGCGCGGCTTCGGCCGGCAACATAAAAAAAAGGGGACGCAGAAGCTGATGGTAGAAATTCACGAAGCGCCCAGTTTAGTTGCGCTGGCGGGAATCAAAAAGAAAAATGCCGCTGGCTGAAAGCGGCTAAGTCCTGCGTCGAATCAGAGCTCCTTTGCAAACGACTCTAAATCCGCGCAGCGAATCGCCGCACGATGCAAGACATGCAAACGGCGAGGGTCCCTGATGATTTCTATCTCATCACGAAGACCCTCTGGGACGCGTTCAAAACGGATTTCCAACGCTTCTAAAACGGCTTGTTGATGCGCTATGATCTGCCCCTCCTGTCGTCCTTCTTGTCTCAGAGTTTCGGCTGTGCTCATGAAGTTTTCCTTTTGTTCGGTTGGAATTGTTGAGTTTACTATCTCGCTGACCTCCCTGCTTTGCAACTCGGAATGATGCAGGAGGTAGCTCCACAAGTGGTTTGCGATCGCCAGAGCCTCTCTTCTTTCCGGTTCGGCAAAAATTTCCGCCACGATTCTTTGAACCTCCGCGAAATTCATTCTTCCGGCACGCTCGTTTTGCAGGGCTGCCAGAACCGCACGCGCCAATCTTCCATCGGCCAGTTTCTCCATCGGCAATCCGGCGAGTTCGATAACGAGAAATCCACAGTCGGGAACAAATCCTTCTGCCCACTGCGAGATTTGGGCGGGGGTTTCAATCAAATCCCGAAGCCGTCGAGACGCGGACCATTTTCCCGGACCGGGATAAATCACTACGGGGATCACGAGAGGCAAGTTTCTGCCGGATTCAATGTCTCCCCGGTGGTTTTGCCAGATTAAGCCGGTGTATTCAAAAACACGCAGTGGCATGATGCGGAGGGGGCGGCTTTGATGTTCGAAAAGCAGGTAAAAACAGGCCGCCCGACCTGCGATATCGATGCGGTAAAGAATATCCTCGCGGCGCTCCATAAGGGCCTCGCTGATTCCGGAAATCTTTTCCACACGCAGTGTGGACCATTCAACGAGATTCAGGAACTCCTTGGGCATCCATGTCTCGAGAAACTGCCTTGCAACGAGCGGCAGTGACATGGCGTGCCTAAAAAGCCTGTCGTGTGAATGGTGGTTTTTATCCATCGACAGACAAAACTACTGCGCCGTGGCCACATTCCGCGAGACAGCGGGGAGATCCAAAGGGCGGTAAATAACGATTCCGAAGTGCTCGTCCGAGCGTTTGAGATAGTCGGAGATGCGACCGTCGAGAATCACTTTGCGGCCTTTGTCGCGCCGGGATGTGGCGTGCATGAAGTGCGTTCCGTTGGCCTTGCGCACGGCGATGCCGACATGGGATGTGTAGGCGGAGCCGTCCCGGCAGGTGATGGCGATAATGTCACCGGTGTGGATGTATTTTTCGATCGAGGCGACTTGATCCTTGGGGATGTGGTGAACGGGCAGGGCGGATACTTTTTCCTGAATGCGTCTCATTTCGGGCAGAAGCGCGGGGTTGCTGCGGAGGTAGCGGTAGCTTTTCCAGGCGGATGTCATTTCCCGGATTTGGCGTTGAAGCGGTTCGCCGCCGAGATCGCGCGTGGGGTTCACC
>JBJTGE010000169.1:0-4162 GCA_046093785.1 Spartobacteria bacterium | reverse complement strand
GCACAACAGCCACAAGCCGCCCTCCTCCGACGGCCTCTCCAAGCCCGCCCCAAAAAGCCTGCGCCCGCGCAGCCAGCGTCCCACCGGAGGTCAGCCCGGGCATCCCGGCCACACGCTGCGCATGAGCGAAAAACCCGACCTCATCGTCACCCACCGCGTCGAGCGCTGCACGGCCTGCGGCCAATCCCTTGACACCGTCCATCCCGCCCGCATCGAGCGCCGCCAAGTCCACGACCTCCCCGAGCCCAAGCTCGAAATCACCGAGCACCAAGCCGAAATCAAGACCTGCGCCTGCGGTTGCGTCAACCGAGCCACCTTCCCGCCCGAAGCCCCGCTCCCGTGCAATACGGCCCACGCCTCAAAAGCACCGCCGTGTATTTGAGCGAATACCAACTCCTGCCCTACGATCGCACCGCCGAAATCCTGCGCGACCTCCATGGCTGCGACACCTTCAGCCAAGGGACGCTGGCCAACTTCAAAGCCGACTGCGCCGCCCGCCTCGAGCCCGTCGAAGCCGCCATCCTCACTCAAGTCACCGCCGCCCTCCGCCGCCTCTTCCTCGGCGACCCGTTCCTCCCAACCCCCCACACCTCCTAAACCTCCCGCCCACCTACACAAAAAACTACCCCCCCACGCTCAAAAATACCACGCTGTCGCCCACTCGGGCCTACCTGAGTAGTTACAGAGATTTTCATAAAAGCAACCCGGCTTTGCACCAGAGCGGGGTCAGGTCCACGACCGTTCCGGTGCGCAGCGCCTCGTCCAGGCCGAAGGCGGTGAAGGCAGCCCGGAGCCCGTCTTCGAGCGACGTGAGCGGGGCGGCTCCGTGGAGCATGGTTTCGGCCAGGCTGGCGCCGAGGATGCTGTCGCCGCCGCCGTGTCCGCCCGAGGCCTCGGTGCTGCAATCTTCGAGTTGGGTGTCGAACCCGATGCGTTTGACTTCGATCTGCCCGGCGATCACGTCGGCTCGGAGAGTGCCCTCGGTCCCGCAGATATACATGCGGCGTTCCGGGATGGCGGTCGAGCAGTTGGTGTGGAAGGTGGCGCGGGCCCCGCTCGCGAACTGGAGAATCGCGACCTGGTTGTCCACGATGTCCTTGTCATCGTTGAAGGGGTTGATGATGTTGCCCTGGATCGTCTCGTTGTTCCAGCTTCGGAAAGCATCCTTGCCCTCCGGCGAACTGCCCGCCCGCGCGATCTGGCCCGCGTTGGCGGCAGTGAAAAAGTCGCATCCGCCGAACGACGCGGCCTTGAGTGCCAGGGAGTCGGTCATCCAGTTGACCAAATCGAGGTCGTGACAGCACTTTTCCAACAAGTGGCTGCCGGCCCACTCGGTTTTACGGCGCCAGTCGGCATGAATGTATCCACCGTGGTCACTGACCAAGGTTTCGTTGAATTCCATGCTGAGAATGGAACCGATCTTTCCCGAGGTCAGGATCTCCTTGATGCGGCGGTAGTGAGGGGAATAGCGCAGGGTGAAGCCGATGGAAAACATCTTTCCGGAAGCCTTCCATGCGTCGCGCATGGCCAGGCAATCCCCGACGGTGAGCGCCAGCGGTTTTTCGCAAAAGACATGCTTGCCGGCCTTGAAGGCAGCGATCAAATGCTCGGCGTGAAAACAGTTCCAGGAGCCGATCATCACCCACTCCACCGTTGGATCCCGAAGCAGGTCACGGTAGTCGTCGTGCACCCTGGCCTGGTCGCCGAAGGCCTTCTTGGCCGCCTCGATCGAGTGGGGGTTGGGGTCGCTGATCGCTGTGATCTCCACCTGGTCGGTCGCTTTCAGGAGTTCCTGCACCAACACACGCAGGCGGCCTCCACATCCAATTAATCCAATTCCGATTTTTTTCATGTCATGCATCTCGCTTTGTAATTTTTAATTTCTGATCTCGCCACGGTTGCCGTGGGCAATGCCATGGTCGCGCTTCACTCCAAGAGCCGGCCCAAGCTGAATGCATAGTCTCCGGCTTGCAATTCAAATACGGCACAGCCCATTCCAATCTGCCCGCTTTACGCACTTGAGAAATAATCGGCATGCTGTTCACCCGGGCTAACCCTCTTTCCACGAGTGGCTCCTGCCATCTGATCCGGCTCTGCTCGGCGCATGAGCTCACTGGATCAGGTCCTCCCCGCGAGAGCGAATGGCATGGAGATATTGCGGCGCGTGGCGCAACCGGGCCGGGACGACGCGCAGCAGCAATGGAAGCGTGCAATCCAGCGGCCCCCAAACCCAGCGCGGACCCGGGCCGCCGGAAAAACCGAGCCGCTCGCGCAACGTCGCGGGCAGGTAATCGAGAGCCAGCGCACGGAAAACCGGCGCCAACACCCGCATGGAGCGGGGAGCGTCGGGTCGGACCACCGCCCGGGCCACCTCCGCGCAAAGCGGATGCGAACCCAGAAGCGGCCCTTCGATCATCTCGCGCCAATAGGCCTCAAACTTCTCCCAAGTCGTTGGAAGCATCGCGGGGGCAAGCCCGAATACTTCGCCAAACCGCGCGTTTTCCACCAGAAATTGGTTGAGCTCATTTTCCGTCAACGGGCCCACAAATCGCCGGAACATGGTCACGCTTGCCATGACAAGGGTGGCCAACACCCAGAGTTGGGCGCCGGGATCAAACGCGGAGTAATGTTGCGGAGATTCCCCCTGCACGGGACGGTGCGCACGCGCCACGGCCTGGCGCACACGGGCAACCTCGGATTGGCTGCCGAAGGCCACGGCATAAACGGCATCCAGGGTGCGTCGCAGCCGCCCGATGGAATCGGTGCGAAACCGGCTGTGCGCCGCCACTCCCATGGCGACCTGGGGATGAGCCACCTGCAACACCGCAGCCGCCGGGCCCGCCAGCAAAACAACGCGTTCCCGGTTGAGCCGCCACATCATGGAATCGGGCTTAAAAGGTTCGAATGCGCTCATCGATGCGATCCGAGCTCCTTTTTCAGCGACGCGTAGGCTTGCGTGAGTTGGCGCTCGATTTCAATCCAATCGGTCTCTTTCATTTTGCCGTCCCGCCGCGCATCCCGATAGGCCATCGCCCGGGTGCGCAGATCGGCAGCCGACAGGGCCTGATTCTCCTCCAACCCGTAAAGCAAGCCGGTCAAACGGGCCACGGTGCGAGCGTAATCCTGCTGCGCAATATCCAGACGGCGTTCTCTCCACCATTGCAGTTCCAGCCGCGCCAGCTCCCGCGTGTCCAGAGGCCTTGCCGTTCCGTGCTGAACGATGCGATAGTAGGACTCCAACTCCACGAGAGCGCGCGGATCCCCGGTGTTTTTGCGAAAATACCGGGCCGAGATCGCCGCATGCCCTGCCAGTCGCGCTCCGTCCCACCAGGAGAACCGGTATTGGCCGCACGATACCCGCAGGGTCTGCCATCCCAGTTGCCCCCACCTGCCCTCGTAGTAGCTGTGCCACATCGAAGATTCTAGGTTTCCCATCTGCGCCGGATCGAACGCGCAGAGATCCGGACGCGCCAACTGATGCTGCACTCCAATTGCGATGATTACGCCGATAAAACCCGCAGCGACCTTGTAAGAAATTCCAGCACGCTTGACCTTCTTGAAGAGACGCTCAAGGGCCTCGCCAAGGCTGGAAAATCGCTGAGGCAACACCCGGATCATCAGAATGCCAGCTCCGGCTTGGATCGATAGACTTCGTTAAAAATTCCGGATTGCTTCATGATTTTATAGCCCCGGGCTTGATTTCTGTATCAGGTCTATTGATGCGTTTGGTTAACGATCTATTTTATCAATAATGTTAACTACTCAGGTAGCCCCACTGCAACCATTTTTTCTGAAAAAAATCTCACATTTTCAACTGGACTCATTTTGAGAAAGCCCGTATTTTGCATCCATGGAAAGCGTCATGGTCATGCAAGGAAGGGAGCTCAAGCCTTCGGATATCGAAGGAATCCGCGAACTCCTCCAAGCGCATCCCGAGTGGAACCGCACACGGTTGAGCCGCGAGTTGTGTGCGCTTTGGGATTGGCGCAACGCAGTGGGCCGGCCCAAAGACATGGCCGCACGCACGCTCCTGCTCAAGCTCGAGCGGGCCGGCCACATCGCGTTGCCGCCACGGCGGATTCCTCCGCCCAATGCCCGCCGCAATCTCCATATTGCGCCCGTGCCCGCTCCCGAAGAGCCTCTCTGCGGCACGCTGCGCGAT
>JBJTGE010000168.1:0-9629 GCA_046093785.1 Spartobacteria bacterium | reverse complement strand
CGGCAGGATCGATGCCGAAGCGAAGGAGGCTGTGATGCGCGAGTTCCGCGAGGGCCGCCTCTCCGTGCTTGTGGCGACCACGGTCATTGAGGTGGGAGTCGATGTGCCCAATGCCACCATCATGATCATCGAAGAAGCCGGTCGCTTCGGCCTTTCCCAGATGCACCAGCTTCGCGGCCGCATTGGGCGCGGACCCGAGAAATCCTGGTGCATCCTTCTTCACGACGGCGCCACCGGCTCCGCCCTTGAAAAATTGGAGGTTCTCGAAAAGACATCGGATGGCTTTGAGATCGCCGAGGCCGACCTCCAATTGCGCGGGCCGGGTGATATTTTAGGAACCGCCCAGACTGGCCTGCCCTCTTTGGGGCTCGGTGACTTGCTGAGGGATGCCGGTATCATGGCCGAGGCGCGTCGCGTGGCTCAAGAGGTTCTCGCCGCCGACCCCGAACTCCGGAATCCCGCCCATGGCCTGATGCGGGATTATGTTTCCAGAAACGCAGTGCGTCAGGAGCTGTCCGCAGGCTGATTTCGTGCCTTGTCAAAAGCCCGTGCGGGTTTATTAGTAGCCACTCACTTTATGCCAGCCGCCAATGATCTCCGCAAAGGAATGGCCATCCGCTACAACGGAAACCCAGCCATCGTTCTCGACATCCACCACCGCACGCCCGGCAACCTCCGCGCTTTTGTTCAGTGCATCATCCGCTACATCGGAACCGGCAAATCCGCCGATATCCGCTTCTCCTCGACCGAGAAGGTCGATGTGGTGGATGTGAACCGCCAGCCGCTCGAATTCAGCTACAGCGACCACCAAGGTTACCATTTTATGGACCCCGCCACCTACGAGACGATCACTCTCAACGAGTCCCTCATCGGCGACTCCAAGCAGTATCTGGTCGAAAATCTGAAAGTCGAAGTCCTCAGCATCGAAGGCCGTCCGGCCCAGATCGAGCTTCCCTCCTCGGTCGTCCTCAAAGTGATCGAATCCGCCGAAGGCGTTCGAGGCGACTCCGCGAACAATGTCCAAAAGCCAGCCACCCTCGAAACCGGCAAGATCATCAATGTCCCGCTCTTCATCAAGGAAGGCGAATTGATCAAGGTCAGCACCGTTGATGGCACCTACATGGGCCGCGCGTAAGATTCCTTGAAAATCCGTTTGACTTTGCGCGTCCGCGCGCGAGCTTAAGAGCCTTATGAAAAAAATCGCACTCCTCGCAGCAGTCGTCGTCGCTTTCACCGCATCAGCCGTCATGGCCCAATCCTGCCCCGGAGGCGGATGCGGCGGTGGTGACAAATCCAAGGATAAAGAAGGAACCAAAGACGGTGAGAAAAAATCCCTCACCGTTGAAGTCGCCCTCTAAGCAATTTTAGAAAATTTCCTTCCAACGAAAGGCGCGGGTGGTCCTCGGACCACCCGCGTTTTTGTTTATCCCGAGCGTGGACGACATCCACGCCAAATTTTGGAGGGTCAACCGCCGGCTTGACAAAAGACTGAACCGCTCCGTCCCCACGCCGCGCTTGAGAGGGGGGCACGGTCGTCTCGACCGTGAAAGACACCTGCTTCGCAACCTCAGCGACCACCAAACGCCGCTTCGCGGCTGAAATTTGGGACATGCGAGACGATGTCCCTCCCATATTCACAATCCGCGCGGCAGCGCATGCTCTTGGAGGGTCAACCTCCCATAAGCGCTTGACCCAAGACTGAACCGCTTTGCCAGCACGCCGTCCCGTTCCCATCACGCCGCGCTTGAGAGGGGGGCACGGTCGTCTCGACCGTGAAAGACACCTGCTTCGCAACCTCAGCTACCACCGAACGCCGCTTCGCGGCTGAAATTTGGGACATGCGAGACGATGTCCCTCCCAGATTCACTATCCGCGCGGCAGCGCATGCTCTTGGAGGGGCAAGCTCCGGCTTGACCCAAGACTGAACCGCTTTGCCAGCACGCCGTCCCGTCCCCATCACGCCGCGCTCCATCGAACGCCGCTTCGCGGCTGAAATTTGGGACATGCGAGACGATGTCCCTCCCGAATTCACGATCCGCGCGGCAGCGCTTGCTCTTGGAGGGTCAACCTCCGGCTTGACCCAAGACTGAACCGCTCTGTCCCCGCGCCGTCCCGTCCCCATCACGCCGCGCTCCATCGAACGCCGCTTCGCGGCTGAAGTTTGGGACATGCGAGACGATGTCCCTCCCGGATTCACGATCCGCGCGGCAGCGCGCCCCGCTCAAAAAATGATTTTGCTGTCCATGATTTTGCCAAACCCTTCGGAACTCACGCTGTCGCCTTGTCGAGGGCGTGGTAGGCTGCGCCGAGGAGGGCGGCTTGGTCGTTCAGGATGACGAGGACGGGCATGTTTTCCATCACGGAGGAGAGGCGGCCCTTGTCGTTGAAGGCGTGGAGGAAGGCGACGCTTTGGATGTGGCTCAGGAGTTTGGCCGGGATGCCGCCGCCGAGGAAGACTCCTCCGGTGGACATCGTTTTCAGCGCCATGTTTGAGGCTTCAGCGCCGAGGCAGTTCACGAAGATGTCGAGGGTCTTGGCGCACATCGGGCACTCGCCTGAATTGGCGTATTTGGAAATCACGACCCCGGCATCGGTTTCTTTCATTTTCTCGGCCACGGCGGGGAGTTCCGTGCCACGGCCCGTGTCGCGGAGGAATTTGTAGATGTTTTCGATGCCCATGCCGGAGGCGACGCGCTCGGCGCTCACATGGCCGAATTGCTTGATCAGGTATTGCAGGAGGGCGATTTCCAGATCGTTCCTCGGCGCGAAGTCGGCATGGCCACCTTCGCAGGCCCAGACATGGTGCTTGCGGCCATCCCAGTAAAGCCCCGCCTGACCGAGACCGGTGCCGGGCGAGACGACGCAGCGGTTGCCCTTCGCGTTGGGCGCGCCTTTTTGGACGACAGCGAAGTCGCTCGCTTTGAGGTGGGCGATCCCGTGCGCATTGGCTTCGAGGTCGTTCAGCACCATGACATGGGGAATCCCAAACTCTCCGGCGATCTCGGCGGCATCGACTCCCCAGGTGAGATTCGTGGGCTTGGCGCGTCCATCGCTCACGACTCCCGGCACACCGAATCCCGCCGCCAACACAGGCGGCGCGTCGTGTCCGAGAAACTCGCGGATCATGGCGTTCAGGCCCGGATAGCCTGTGCTCGGGAAGCGTTGTTCGCGCAGGATGGAGAGGGAGTTTCCCGCCACGCCGAAGAGGGCGAGGTTGGTCTTTGTGCCGCCGATGTCGCCGGCCAAAATGAGGTGCTGACTATTGGGCATTTATTTTTCCAGCTGATAGTGGTGCCAGGCGTGGCCGGATTTTTCGATGAGGCGGTCGGAGGCTTCCGGTCCCCATGTGCCGGCGGCGTAGTTCGGGAAGTCGCGCGGGTGCAGGGCCTGCCAGACATCCAGGATGGGATTCACGATGCGCCAGGAGGCGTCCACGCTGTCGTAGCGGTGGAAGAGTGTCATGTCGCCGATCATGCAATCGTAGAGAAGCGTCTCGTAGCCTGTGGCGGCGGTGGATTCCCCGAATTCCTTGTAGCTGAAATCGAGCGGCACATTGGCGATCGAGATGCCGGGCCCGGGGCGCTTGGCGTGGATATCCATCGTGATGCCTTCATCGGGCTGCACATGGATGACGAGGCGGTTCGGCATGATGTTTTCTTCGACGCCTTTTCCGAAAAGCAGGAGCGGGGTGCGCTTGAAGCCGATCACGATTTGCGTCGTGCGGGCGGCGAGGCGCTT
Organism: Spartobacteria bacterium; assembly: GCA_046093785.1. Taxonomy (GTDB): domain Bacteria; phylum Verrucomicrobiota; class Verrucomicrobiia; order Chthoniobacterales; family Terrimicrobiaceae; genus UBA967. Next base: position 5,891 of record JBJTGE010000168.1, on the reverse strand, counting down.
GCCGCTGCGGATGAAGAACGGCACATCCGCCCAGCGCCAGTTGTCCACCTCGAGCTTCATGGCAACGAAGGTCTCGGTGTTCGACTGGGGATTCACATTCGGCTCGGTGCGGTAGGCGGGAACATTTTTTCCACCGATGATTCCGGCGCCGTATTGGCCGCGGACCGTGTTCGCGAGGACCTCCTCGGGCTCCATGGGACGGATCGCCTCAAGCACTTTCACCTTCTCGTTTCGCACGCTGTCGCCCGTGATCGAGGTCGGCGGCTCCATGGCCACGAGCGAGAGCACGGAGAGGATGTGGTTTTGCACCATGTCGCGGGTCACGCCGGAGTGGTCGTAGTAGCCGCCGCGCAGCTCCACGCCGAGCTCCTCGGCGACGGTGATCTGCACATAGTCGATGTAGCGGCGGTTCCAGATCGGCTCGAAGACGCTGTTGCCAAAACGGAAGACCATGATGTTTTGCACGGTCTCTTTGCCGAGGTAGTGGTCGATGCGGTAAATCTGCGACTCGGCGACATGCTTGGTGAGGTCTGCATTCAGGTCGCGGGCGCTTTGCAGGTCGTGGCCGAAGGGTTTTTCAATAATAACGCGGCGCCAGGCGTCGGGCTTCTCCTCGGTGAGGCCGGCGTTTCCAAGCTGCTCGACGACTTTGCCGAAGAAGGTCGGAGCAATCGCGAGGTAGAAAAGAACATTGCCAGGCAGGTTCCAGGTTTTTTGGACCTCTTGGATTTTTGCGCCGAGACGCTGGAAGGTGTCGGGATTGTTGAAGTCCCCGGAAATGTAATAGCTGCGCTTGGAAAAATCGTCCCACTCGGCGGGATCGACAGGACGGGTCGCGAATTGCTGGATATCCGAGGTGATCTGCGTGCGGAAAAGCTCGTCGTTGCTGTCGCTCACCGCCACGCCGATAACAGCGAAGTTCGCCGGGAGGAGCTTGAGGGCTTTCAGGTTGTAGAGTGCAGGCAGGAGCTTGCGTTTCGTCAGGTCGCCCGAGGCACCGAAGATGACAATCGTGCAGGGGTCGCCAGGACATTCATGGCCGGTCAATGGTTTGGTGGACATACGCAATCACCCGTATCGGAGGAACCTCCGCTCGACAAGACATCCGTGCAAATGGGCTGTAGCGGGGGTCTGCGACCGGCGAAGCGACCACTGTAGCGGCGGTCTATGACCGCCGATCGGCGCTCATAGAGAAGCCGCTACAAATTAACTCGGTTCGCACGCCGCCGCGCTGGCGAGCCACTCGGTGTTGGCTTTTTCCAGGGCATCGCCCACATCGGCGAGTTCGCGATTGATGCGCATCGCAAGGGCCGGGTCGTCGTGGGTGGCTTCGTCCTCCATTCTGGCGGTGAGTTCCCGCTGACGGGCTTCGAGTGTTTGGATTTCGGCTTCGAGATCCGAAACCCGCCGTTCAACGGCGCGGCGCTGGGCGGCCTCGGCCTTGCGGGCTTCGGCTTCGGCGCGGCGCTGGGCCTTGATTTCTTTAAGCCCCATCTTGGGCTGCGCGGGGGCCTGGGCTGCGGTGTCCTCGGGTTGGAAATTGCCGAGTGATGCCACCGTGCCCGCCCTCACGCTGCCGCCTGCGCGGGACTTCTCGCGGAAGTAATCGTAATCCCCCGCATAGGAGGTGAGTTTGCCGGCCTGCACATGGATGACCGATGTCGCGATGGATCGAATGAAATGCACATCGTGGCTCACGAAATAGATCGTGCCCTCATAGGGCTGCAGGGCGCGGATGAGCGCATCGATGCTCGGCATGTCGAGGTGCGTGGTCGGTTCGTCGAGCAGTAGGAAGTTCGGTGGATCCAGCAGCAACTTCACCAAGGCCACGCGGCTTTTTTCTCCACCGCTGAGCACGCCGATCGGCTTGAAGACATCATCTCCGCGAAACAAAAACGCGCCAAGCACGGTGCGGGCGGCTTGTTCGGGCACCGGGCGGGCGATGGACTGCACCTCGTCAAGCACCGAGCGTTTGGTGTTGAGCCCCTCGGTGCGGTGCTGCGCGAAGTAGCCGATGCTGCAATTGTGGCCCGGCGTGCGCGTGCCGGACTGGAGTTCCAATTGGCCGGAGAGGATTTTCAACAAAGTGGACTTGCCCGCGCCGTTCGGACCCACCAGCACGGTGCGCTGGCCTTTTTCGACTTCCAGATTTAGGTCCTCGTAGATCACTTTTTCGCCGTAGGCTTGCCGTATGCCATCCAGCTTGATCACCCGCTGGCCGCCCCTCGGAGGCTGCGGGAAGCGGAAATTCACCGTCGGCTCATCCGACTCGGGCGCTTCGATGCGCTCCATGCGGGCGAGCTGCTTGATACGGTCTTGCGCCTGCGCGGCCTTGCTGGCCTTTGCGCGGAAGCGATTGATGAAATCCTCCAGGTGCGCGATTTCCTTTTGCTGGTTGCGGTAGGCGGCGAGTTGCTGCTCGTCGCGGGCCTTTTTCTGCTCCAGGCAGGCGTCGTAGTTACCGTGGTAGCGGATGAGTTTGCGGTGCCGGATTTCCACAATGCCACGGCAGATGAGATTCAGAAATTCGCGGTCGTGGGAAATGGTCAGAATCGCGCCCGGATAGCCCACCAGATGGTTCTGAAACCAGCCGAGCGTCTCCAGGTCGAGGTGGTTCGTCGGTTCGTCGAGTAAAAGCAAATCCGGCTCCTCGACCAGCAAGCGCGCGAGATGCGCCCGCATGATCCACCCGCCGCTCAGCTCCCGCAGCGGACGATGGAAATCCCCCTCGCGGAAGGCCAGTCCGGCCAAAATCCGCTTCGCCATGGCCTCCGCCCGGCCATCCGCCTCGTGGCCCGCCGCCAATTCCATCACGGTCTCGTCACTCACCGCCGCCGTCTCCTGTGGCAGGAAACCCACACGCGTCCCGCGCTGTAGCGTCACCTGCCCCTCGTCCGGTTCATCATGCCGCAGCAGCAGCGAGAAGAGAGTCGATTTGCCAGCGCCATTCGGACCAATAAGCCCGATACGATCGCCCGCGTTCACCTGCAGCGCCGCGTCCTCGAAAAGAACCCGCCCGCCAAAAGATTTGGTCACCTGAGAAAGAGTCAACATCCGGTTTGAGAAAAGCCCAGCAAGGTGGCGAAGCGAACCCCTCCCGTCCAACGCAATTTTAAAAAACTGTCGCGGCGTGTCTCCTGTAGCGGCGCGTCTATGACCGCCGTGAATCGACAGAATCATGGATGGCAGAATCATCGAAGAAAAACCGGGGGTGGCAAAATCATGGACGGCAAAATCATTTTATTGGGGAGGGTGTCTGCGGCGCGCGTCTTGTAGCGGCGCGTCTATGACCGCCGTGCTTGTTGTAGCGGCTGTCTATGACTGCCGAGAAACGACAGAATCATGGATGACAGAATCATTGAAGAAAATGGGGGTTGGCAAAATCATGGACAGCAAAATCATTTTTTTGGGGCAGTTATCTGCGGCGCGCGTCTGTAGCGGCGCGCCTATGTCCGCCGTGCTTGCTGTAGCGATCTGCCCAAGATCTGCTGACCTTCGTATATTTATCGCTACGGCTTGATCAACCTCAGGCGTGCGTGTATCGCAGAGACTATGCGTTATCTGGATCCAAAAAACGATCTCACCTTCAAAAAGGTGTTTGGTCAGCATCCGCATCTGCTCAAGAGTTTCCTCAATGCTCTGCTGCCCCTCGAGCCCGATGCCCAGATTGAGGAGTTGGAATATTTGCCGAGCGAGTTGGTTCCAGAAATTCCAGAGGTGCGCAACAGCATTGTGGATGTTCGTTGTGTGGATCAAAAAAAGCGTCAATTCATCGTCGAGATGCAGATGCTTTGGACCGACAGCTTCATGAGCAGTTTTTCTTTAACGCCTCGAAGGCTTATGTGAAGCAGTTAAAAACGAGTCAGGAATACCACCTGCTCCAACCCGTTTACTCACTCAATATCGTTGACGACACCTTCATCAAAAACAGTCCAGAGTGGTATCACCATTACCGGATTGTCCATGCCCTCGACACGGACCGGCAGATCGAGGGGTTGGAATTTGTTTTCGTCGAGTTGCCGAAATTTCGTCCGCAGACGATGCCTGAAAAGCGCCTGCAAGTGCTCTGGCTGCGGTATCTCACTGAGGTCGGCGAGAAGTCGGCGGAGGTATCTATCGACCTCCTCGCGCAGCAGGAAGTGCGCGAGGCGGTTGAGTATGTGAAAGAATCGGGATTCAGCGAAGGCGAACTGGCCGCCTACGACAAATACTGGGACGGTGTTCGCGTCGAGCGCACGCTCCTCGCCGCAGCCATCGCCGAGGGTGAAGCAAAAGGTGAGGCCAAGGGAAGAGCTGAGGGAAGAGCTGAGGGTGAAGCCAAGGGGCGTGCCGAGGGAGAATTGCTCGGACAAAGAAAAGTGGCACTAAAAATGTTGCGCAGCGGGCTGGGAGTTCAAGCGGTCTCCGCGATGGCTGGAATCGATACGGAAGAGGTGCTTCGGCTTTCAAGATTGCTTGAAGATTTCGGCTCATCTGCTGAAGACCATTGCGCTCGCTAAAAACGGCTAAAAGCATTCAACGGGTCGACCATCTTGTAGCGGCGCGTCTATGACCGCCGTGCTTGCTGTAGCGGCTGTCTATGACTGCCGGGAGCTGGTGGGAACCTCTCGACACTGGTCTCTCGACCCTCGACTTTTTTTTGACAGTATCATGGATGACAGAATCATTGAAGAAAATGGGGGTGGCAAAATCATGGACAGCAAAATCATTTTTTTGGGGCAAGCAGTGCATCGCTGCGCGCGTCTGTAGCGGCGCGTCTATGACCGCCGATTTTTCTGTAGCAGCTGTCTATGACTGCCGAGCAGCTGTCTATGACTGCCGAGAAACGACAGAATCATGGACCTCAAAATCATTTTTTCAGGTCGTTCCTCATTCCATTCTCAAAGATAAGTAAAAATATAAAAAACATTTCGTTGACTATTTGTTTACTTTGAAAAACACTATCGCCCATGTCGGAAGCTGCCAAAGCAATCGTCGGGGAATGGCTCGAACAATTTCGGTTGCCGGAGTTGGTCGATCGCGAGGCAGTGCATCCAGAGGTTTCGAATTTATCGGAGATTCTGGCTGTGGTGGGGCCGCGTCGCTCGGGGAAGACATTTTTCTTTTTTCAGCTCATTCGTGACCTGATCGAAAAGCATGGCGTGGCGAGGGACCGGATTCTGTTTGCGGATTTCGAGGATTACCGGATGTCGTATCTTGGCAAGGATCCGGCGGGGGAGTTGCTCACCGCCTTTCAGCAATTGGCTGGGCGCGCACCGGAGTATCTTTTTTTGGACGAGGTGCAGCAGTTGCCGGATTGGAGCCGCGTTGTGCGAACCCTGCACAACCGGCGCGCCTTCAAAATTGTCATCAGCGGGAGCAATTCGAAACTCCTGAGCCGGGAGTTGTCCACCGAACTGCGCGGCCGCTGCATGGAGGTTGCCATGATGCCGTTTTCGTTCCCCGAATTTTTGCGTTATAAAAAAATTGATGTCACCCCTGCCATGATCCACACCGAATCCCGGGGGCGCATCATCGCAGCGTTCGAGGATTATCTCACTGGCGGCGGCTTCCCAGGTGTGGCTGGTTGCCCATCCCCTGTGGAGCGGCGTAGGGTTCTGCAGGGCTATTACCAAACGACCTATTACAAAGATATTCTGGAGAGATACGACATCAGGGCCAAGGAAACGCTTTCCGCGATGATGCGCCATGTGGTGGATCAGGCCGGCGAGTTGTTTTCGATCTCCGCTTTTACAAAATCACTCAAGCAACGCGGCATCGAAAGCAGCAAGAGGACTGTCGCGAACTACCTTTTACACCTCCAAGAGGCGTTCTTCGTGATCGCCACCGAGAAATTCGCCTACTCGCAGCGCCAACGGACCGCCAATTTAGTGAAGTGCTACCTCCTCGAC